>JAOUPN010000048.1 GCA_029879905.1 Nitrospira sp.
GGCGACAACGTCAGTGTGACGGCCGAGCTGATCAGTCCGATTGCGATGGATCAGGGGCTGCGCTTTGCGGTGCGTGAGGGCGGGCGAACCGTCGGCTCCGGTGTCGTGACGGAAATTCTGGCGTAAGGCTGAGATCTAGCATCTGTGATGTAAGGGGTGGGAAGTGAAAGTCGATCAAAGAATCAGGATCAGGCTCCGTGGATTTGATTACCGCGTGCTGGATCAATCAGTTATGGAGATAGTCGAGACAGTGCGCCGGAGCGGAGCGAAGATTATCGGCCCCATCCCGCTTCCTACAAGGATTGAGCGGGTGACTGTCCAGCGGTCAACTCATACTGATAAAAAGTCCAGAGAACAGTTTGAAATGCGCACGCACAAACGACTGCTGGATATTATGCAGCCTACTCCGGAAACCATGGATTCGTTGATGAAGTTGAATCTGGCAGCCGGTGTAGACGTAGAAATTAAATTGTGAGTCTCAGTGTGTGATTTTGAGTCTGGAAATTCATCCAGACTGACGATGGGATGTTGAAGAGCGCGATATGACAAACGGATTGCTCGGGAAAAAGCTCGGTATGACTCAAATTTTCGATGAGAATCGACTGACCCCTGTGACGATCATAGAGGCCGGTCCTTGTCGAGTCGTCACCGTCAAAACGAAGGAACGGGACGGGTATGAGGCGGTACAGCTCTCCTTTGGTGAAGTGAAGGATCGCAAGCTTTCGAAGGCTGAGTTGGGGCATCTGAAGAAGAACGGAATTCCCGCCACTAGAGTTTTGCGTGAATTTAAAAAAGATGGCGATGTCTCGGTGGGGCAAACAGTTACGGCCGAGATGTTTAAGAAGGGTGATTGGGTCGATGTGATCGGGGTATCGAAAGGCAAAGGGTTTCAAGGTGTCGTGAAGCGGCACAACTATGCCGGCGGTCCCGAATCTCATGGGTCTATGTTTCACAGGCACCCTGGATCCATCGGTGCGAGTTCGTTCCCGTCGAGAGTGTGGAAGGGGAAAACCCTTCCTGGCCATATGGGGGCAGAGAGGGTGACGGTTCAGAGGTTGAAAATCGTTGGGTCACGTCCTGAGGAGCATCTGCTTTTTGTTCAGGGTGCGGTTCCAGGCGGAATCAACGGAGTGGTTGCCGTCAGAAAGTCAAAGAAGAGTTAGCTTATGCCGATTATTGATATTGTCGACTTAGAGAAGCAGAAGGTTGGGACAGTGGAATTGCCCAAGGAAGTATTTGGGTGCGAGCCGCGTCCGTCATTAGTTCACGAGGCTGTGATCATGCAGCGGGCTTGTGAGCGACAGGGTACCGCATCAACTCTCCACCGTGGAGAGGTGAGTGGTTCAGGGAAGAAGCCGTGGAAGCAAAAGCACACGGGGCGTGCTCGGGCCGGATCGCTTCGCTCTCCTGTGTGGCGTCATGGTGGCACTGTCTTTGGGCCGAAGCCGCGCAGTTACGCGTACTCTATGCCTAAGAAAAAGTATCGTGCCGCATTGCAAAGTGCGCTCTCAGCGAAAGTCGGATCAAGTCAATTGGTTGTCCTTTCTGATTTCGCACTCGATGAGCCTAAGACGAAGACGCTGGCAAAGGCTCTAGGAAAGTTCCGTGGTGACAGTCATGCATTGGTTATCACGGGAAAAGATCAAGGACATGTTCAGCAGGCGGCAAAAAATTTAGCGGATGTAACGGTTCTGAGTGTCGACCGGTTGAATGTGTATGATATTGTTCGGGCAGGAGTTATTCTCGTTTCTCAGCGTGAACTCCAGACAGTACAAGAGGTTTGGTCGTGAAAGTCGAGCTGCACGAAATATTGGTTCGCCCCCTGTTGACGGAAAAAATTACCGGACTCCGTGAGCAGACAAATACGGTTGGGTTTGTGGTGCATGCTCATGCGAATCGCGTGCAAATTAAGCAAGCTGTGGAGGCTTTGCTCAAGGTTAAGGTTGAGAGAGTGAATGTGCTCACAATGCCTGGAAAGTTGAAGCGTCTCGGTCGGTTTTCGGGGCGTCGATCAGACTGGAAGAAGGCGTTTGTCACCTTGAAAAAAGGTGAAAAGCTCGAGATGTATGAAAGTGCCTGAGCATTGGTTTGGTTGTTAACGTCTAGCGTGAGAGCGGAATTATGGGATTAAAATCGTTCAGGCCAACGTCTCCTGGTCGTCGCGGAATGACAGCCGTGACGAACGAGCAATTAACGAAAAAGAAGCCCGAAAAGTCTTTGACCTCATTTCACCAGCGGAGTGGTGGTCGAAATAACGGTGGTCGGATTACGGTTCGTTTTCGCGGCGGGGGGCATAAACGCCTATATCGGAAAATTGATTTTCTACGGGATAAAGTGGGCATCTCGGCCCGCGTGGAATCTGTGGAGTATGATCCGAACAGATCGGCACGCATCGCATTGCTCAAGTATCGCGATGGGGAAAAGCGCTATATTCTTGCTCCGGTTGGCTTGAGGGTGAATGACGAGGTTCAGGCGGGTCCTGATGCTGAAATTCGTCCTGGGAACGCTCTGCCGTTGGTTAATATGCCTCTTGGTACTACGGTGCACAATATTGAGATGAAGCCCGGAAAAGGTGGTCAATTAATCCGGAGTGCCGGAGGATTCGCTCAGGTGATGGGGCGTGACGGCATGTATGTCCAGGTTAGGCTGAAGTCCGGGGAGATGCGTCGCATTCTTGGGGTCTGTATGGCCACCGTCGGTCAGGTAGGTAACGTAGACCATGAAAATATTACCGTTGGGAAGGCTGGTCGGAAGCGTTGGAAGGGGAAGCGCCCGCATGTCCGCGGTGTGGTTATGAACCCGGTCGATCATCCCCATGGTGGTGGTGAGGGAAAGTCTGGGCAGGGTAATCCTCATCCGGTTTCCCCATGGGGGATGCCCACGAAGGGGTATAAGACGCGAAAGAACAAGAAGACCGACCAATTTATTATAGGAAGAAGAAAGTCAGGAGTGCGTAATGGCTAGATCGATCAGCAAGGGCCCTTTTATCGACGGGCATCTACTCAAGAAGGTTGAGCAGATGAATCAGACGAGGGACCGTCGGCTCATCAAGACGTGGTCGAGGAGATCCACAGTCATTCCTGACATGATCGGCCATACATTTGCCGTCCATAATGGAAAAAAGTTTATTCCCGTGTTCGTCACGGAGAACATGGTCGGGCATAAGCTCGGTGAATTTTCGCCTACCCGTTTTTTTAAAGGGCATGGGCAGGCAAAGAGTGAAAAAGCCGTTGCGCTAAAATAGGGGAGCTTTGCAATAGTCGGCAGGCACGCCGCTGGTGCAGCCGGAAGATCGCGAGATAACACAATGACGGAAGCACATGCCAAACTGCGATTTGTAAGGGTTGCGCCGCGAAAGGCTCGGCCTGTTATTGATATGATCCGTGGGCAGCAGGTTCCTGCCGCCATGGCGATGTTAAAGCATACGCCAAGGCATGCCGCTCGGGTCATCGAAAAAATCCTTCGTTCTGCCGTTGCAAATGCGGAGCAAAAGGAAATGGGCGACAGTGAATCCATGGTGATTTCTAAGGCTTTCGTGGATGGGGGGCCGATTTATCGCAGGGCCAGAGCCAGATCGATGGGACGTGCCAATGCGATACAAAAACGAACAAGCCATATCACTGTTGTCGTGGCGGCACCTCTTGTTCAAGACGGGAAGCAGTAGCAAACTTTTGATCATCGATTATTGAGGCAGACATCGTTATGGGGCAGAAGACAAATCCAATAGGCTATAGATTAGGTTATAACTATACATGGAGTTCTCGCTGGTACGCCGGAAAAGATTATGCGAGGCTGCTTCATCAAGATGTCAAAATCAGGAGAGCGGTAAAGGCTAAGCTCTATCATGCTGGTGTGGCAAAGGTAGAGATTGAGCGGTCAGGCGATCAAACGCGAGTGATTATTCATACGGCTAGGCCAGGGATTATTATCGGAAGGAAGGGTGCTGAAGTCGATAAGCTGAAAGCCGATCTTGAACGGGCCTATGGCGGGCAAGTGTATATCACGGTGAAGGAAATAAAAAAGCCGGAACTTGATGCGCAATTGGTGGCTGAAAACGTAGCAACTCAGTTGGAGAAAAGGGTTGCCTTCAGGCGCGCGATGAAACGCAGTGTCCAATCGGCTCTGAGGCTGGGTGCTCAGGGGATTAAAATCATGGTTGCGGGTCGATTGGGGGGGGCGGAAATCGCACGTACAGAATGGTATCGGGAGGGGCGTGTTCCTCTCCATACTCTTCGTGCTGAGATCGATTACGGTTTTGCCGAAGCGCATACCACGATGGGGCAGATCGGTGTCAAGACATGGATCTATAAGGGAGAATTGCTCCCACCCAAGGCTATTAAACCCGAGTCTGCTCTGGAAAGACGGTTTGGGTAAGGAGAGGGAACGTGTTAGCGCCTAAGAAAGTTAAGTTCCGAAAGATGCAAAAGGGTCGTATGACCGGGAAGGCTTACCGGGGTGGGCAGATTACCCTTGGTCAGTTTGGTCTCAAGGCTTTAGAGCCTGGCTGGGTGACGAGCAGACAGATTGAAGCCGCTAGAATTGCCATTACTCGTCACGTCAAACGTGGTGGCCAAGTGTGGACTCGGATATTTCCGGATAAGCCGATCACGAAGAAGCCTGCTGAAACCCGAATGGGTAAGGGTAAGGGTAACCCTGAGTATTGGGTCGCCGTGGTCAAGCCCGGGAGGATCCTTTACGAGATGGATGGAGTGCCTCAAGATGTGGCAAAAGAGGCATTCCGTTTGGCATCGCATAAATTGCCGATTGCCACAAAGGTAGTGGTGCGAGGGGAATTTTCTTAGGACCTTCGGTTGTCTAAGGGGCAAGGGATATGGCACTCGACTTAAAAGAGCTTCGACAACTGACGAACAGCGAGCTGGCCGATAAGGAAGCGCAGCTTTCGCAAGAGTTGTTTAATCTGCGGTTCAAATTTGGAACGGGGCGTCTTGAGAACCCGATGCAGATTAGAAAGACAAAACGGGATATCGCGAGGATCAAGACTGTCCTCCGTGAAATGGCGCGTGCGGCAGACGCGAGTAAAGGGTAAAGGGTGATTATGTCGCAGGGTGTGAAAAAACGCCAATACTTTGGGAATGTTGTCAGCAACAAGATGCAGAAGACCGTTGTGGTCGTTGTGTCGCGATCCGTTGTGCATCCCATTTACAAAAAGGTGATGAGAAGGGTAACGCGATTGAAGGCTCACGATGAGGGTGGAATCTGCAAAGTCGGAGATCGTGTCAAGCTGATTCAGACGCGACCCATAAGTAAAGAGAAGAGTTGGCGTGTCGCTCAGGTCATGGAAAAAGGTCAGCCTGAAAAATAGGGGAACAGTGCTTCAGGGGGTCGGGGATCTCTCGGAAGGCATGTAAGGTCGTCATGATTCAAAATTATACGTACATGGATGTGGCAGATAATTCCGGAGCCAAGCAGGCTATGTGCTTCCACGTGTTTGGAGGTACGAGGCGGCGCTACGCATCATTGGGTGATATCGTCGTTGTGGCCGTGAAAGAGGCGATTCCTCATGCCAGTGTGAAGAAAGGGGATGTCAGTCGGGCTGTTATCGTGAGAACAACGAAAGAAGTTCGTCGTGAGGACGGATCGTACATTAAATTTGATCGGAATGCATGCGTCTTAATCAATAAAGATGGTGAGCCGATTGGAACCCGTATCTTCGGGCCTGTTGCCAGAGAGTTGCGTTGGAAAAAGTTCATGAAAATTATCTCCCTAGCACCAGAAGTGCTGTAGGAACCGATGAGCGAGGCGATTGTGCAGGTACTTCGTAAAAGCCGAATAAAAAAAGGTGACACCGTCATCGTTATATCAGGACGTGAGCGAGGAAAGAGCGGAAAGGTTCTTTCCGTTGATCGAGTGGCTGGGCGGATTGTCGTGGAAAAGGTGAATATCATCAAGCGACATACCAAGCCCAATCAACAGGTTAAGCAGGGTGGAATCCTTGAGCGAGAAGCTCCTCTCAATATTGCGAAAGTGATGCTCTCCTGCCCTGTTACGCAAAAACCGACGAGGATCGGTATTCGTACTCTCGACGATGGCCGTCGCGTACGTTTTAGTAAGAAGTCGAACGAAACAGTGGAGTAGACGAGGCAATCGACATGGCAAAGGCAGAAAAAAGCCAAATCGGCAAATCTTCGGGGCGTAAAGCCCAGAAAAAAGAGATTCAGGCACCATCCGAGCTTGATCAAGGTGTCGAAGAGTCAAGGTTTAGTCCAAGACTTCGGGATACCTATCGAGAAAAAGTTGTCCCGGCATTGATCAAGGAATTTGGTTATAAAAATGTTATGCAGGTTCCAAAGTTGGAACGAATCGTTTTGAATGTCGGCATGGGTGAAGCGCTACAGAACGTGAAGGTTCTTGAAAGTGCGGTCACGGAATTGGGAGCCGTTACAGGGCAGAAGCCGGTCGTCACACGCGCAAAGAAAGCCATCGCAGGTTTTAAATTGCGACAAGGTTTGCCCATCGGTGCAAAAGTCACACTGCGCAATCGACGGATGTACGAATTTTTTGATCGGCTGGTTAGCCTTGCTCTTCCGCGTATTCGTGATTTCAGGGGAGTCTCTCCGAAATCCTTTGATGGGCGTGGGAATTACACCTTCGGCTTAAAAGAGCAGTTGATCTTTCCTGAAATAAAGTATGACGACGTTGCATCTATCCATGGGATGGATATTACGGTCGTCACCACGGCGAAGACGAACGAAGAGGGAAAGTCGCTGCTGAAGCATTTGGGGATGCCATTCCGTACGTAGTGAAAGAGCGTTGCATCGACGGAGTCAGTTGAAAGGAGTGCTTGTGGCCCGATTAGCGTTAAGAAACAAAGCCGCTGCTAAACCTAAGTTTTCATGTAGAAGCTATCACCGATGCGGCGTATGTGGCCGCGTAAGGGGTTATCTGCGTAGATTCCAGATGTGCCGAATTTGTTTTCGTTTATTGAGCCTAAAGGGAGAGATCCCTGGAGTCAGAAAGTCTAGTTGGTAGGGTGTTCATAGGTACGGCCGGATGAGCGAGCCGGCCCAACGAAGGCAGAAGGAACCGAGATGCTTACTGATCCGATTAGCGACCTCCTTGTTCGGTTAAAGAACGGAGCGCAACGCCGCCATGAGACCGTGTCCGTCCCTGCGTCAAAGCTGAAGCGAGGCATACTAGAAATTTTGAAAAGAGAAGGCTACATTGACGGCATCGAGGATGATAGTCGGGAGGGTCACCCGACCTTTACCGTGCGTCTTCGTTACGTAGGTGATGGTAAGCCTATGATCACCGGGCTTGAACGGATCAGCAAGCCGGGTCGTCGTGTCTATGTTGATAGTACGAAGATTGCCAAGGTGCGGAATGGAATCGGCATGTCGATTCTTTCAACTTCTAAAGGAATTATGACCGATCAGGAGTCCAGAAAGAACCATATCGGAGGAGAGGTTCTCTGCGCCATTTGGTAAGGCTATAGCGTAAAGAAGTGATTAACGAGGGTTAGGGGCAAAGGACGTCATGTCACGGATAGGAAAAAAACCAATTGCAGTCCCCACGGGCGTGGAAGTTACAGTTGCGGGGTCTAATGTATCAGTCCGTGGTCCATTAGGGAAATTAGATTGGGCATTGACTGAAGGCATCGGTGTCGCGGTCGAGAAAGGCCAGGTTCTTGTGAGTCGCGCCAACGACGAACGGAAATTGCGCGCAATTCATGGTCTGGTTCGGGCTGAATTGAGCAATATGCTTCAAGGCGTGACGAAAGGTTATGAGCGCTCACTCGAAATAACAGGCGTCGGGTATAAGGCGCAAATTCAGGGCCGCACCATGAGCTTCAATGTGGGATACATCAACCCGGTCGTCTATGAAGTACCGGTTGGGATTGATGTGAAGGTTGATAAGCAAACGCTTATCAGTGTGAAGGGCATTGATAAGCGCTTAGTTGGACAAGTAGCAGCCAACCTCCGTGCTATTAAGCCGCCGGATGTCTATAAACAAAAGGGCGTTCGTTATGCGGGAGAAAAGCTACGGAAGAAGGAAGGCAAGACAGGGAAGTAGGAAACAGCGATGAATACCGCCGGAAAAGTACAGCAGCTTGCACGCCGTCGCCGACGTGTACGTAAAGTGATTACAGGGACAGCAGAGAGACCGAGGCTCAATGTTTTTCGGAGCAGCTCGCATATCTACGCCCAGATTATCAATGACCTTGATGGGAAGACGCTGGCCTCAGCCTCATCTCTCGATAAAGCATTACGAACATCGTTGAAATCCACCGGCAGCATAGAAGCGGCAAAGGCAGTAGGTAAGTTGATTGCCGAGCGGGCAAAGACCGCGAATGTCAACTCGGTCGTATTTGATCGAGGGGGGCGCATTTATCACGGCAGGATTAAAGCTCTTGCAGATGCGTCGCGTGAAGGGGGACTGCAGTTTTAAACCACGCGGTATGCAGTCCGGACGATAATTGCTAGTCCCAACCACTTGTCTCAGACCAAGGGAGTAAGAGTGTGCGAGTTAATCCTGACGAGCTGAATCTAAAGGATAAGGTTGTATTCATTAATCGTGTCGCCAAGGTTGTCAAAGGCGGAAAGCGATTTAATTTCTGTGCGCTCGTCGTGGTCGGAGACGGTCACGGTTGGGTGGGGATCGGTAAGGGGAAAGCCGCCGAAGTCCCGGTCGCAATATCAAAAGCCGTAGAGCAGGCCAAGAAACATCTTGTGCATGTTCCTCTCAAGGGGGGATCCATACCCCATGAAGTGCACGGCTTGTTTGGTGCAGAACATGTCCTATTAAAGCCTGCAGTCGATGGGACAGGAATTATTGCAGGGGGGGCGGTCCGTGCCGTTGTTGAACTCGTCGGGGCCCATAATATCATCGCCAAAACGCTCGGGCGCGGGAATCCATTCAATACCGTCAGGGCAACGCTCGACGGGTTAACACAACTCCGGAATCCCGAGGATGTACTTAAACTTAGACGCAGAGGATCGGATGCCGGGCAAGAGAAGGTGGTGACCGTCTGATGGGTAAAGAACAGAAAGCCAATAGCATTAACTCAGGAGAATCGGGGATTCGCGTCACACTGACTCGGAGTCCCATCGGAACTCCTATGAAACATCGACTTGTCTTACGCGGCCTCGGGTTACGACGTATTCGCCAGACCGTCGTGCGTCCAGACACGCCACAGGTTCGCGGAATGATTAAAAAAGTCGGATATTTACTTGAGGTCGGACAGCCATGAATCTCCATGATTTAAAGCCCGCAAAGGGAGCCAGAAAGAAGAGAAAGCGTATCGGTCGTGGTCCGGGTTCCGGCCATGGAAAAACTGCGACGAAGGGGCATAAAGGATTGTTGGCGCGATCAGGTGGCGGCAAAAGAGCAGGGTTTGAAGGTGGTCAGATGCCGCTCATCCGTCGAGTGCCGAAATTCGGATTTGCGAACCCTTTTCGGACGGAATACGCCATCGTCAATGTGAAAAGCTTGGAGACTTGGGGTGGGAGTGAAACCGTCACTCCTCAAGCGATGGTAGAGGCTGGATTGGTAAAGAGAAAGACGCTCCCAATCAAGATTCTCGGCAACGGGGAACTTAAACGGTCTCTTGTCGTGCAAGCTCATAAGTTCAGCAAGTCCGCGGAGTCGAAGATTCAGGCGGCCGGTGGGAGAGTCGAGGTTATCGGCAGTGTTTGAACGGCTCCTGACCAGTTTTCAAAATATATTTAAGATTCCCGAGTTGCGGACTCGTGTTCTGTTTACACTCGGAATGCTCGTCGTCTACCGTATCGGGGCGCATATCCCGACACCGGGGATCAACGGTGAGGCGCTTTCCGAGTTTCTGCAGAAAACCGGCGGGTCACTGCTTGGGTTTTTAGATATTTTCTCAGGGGGATCTTTATCCCGCCTGACGATTTTTGCTTTGGGCATTATGCCCTACATCAGTGCTTCGATTATTCTCCAGCTGTTAACGGTCGTCATTCCACATCTATCTAAGCTGGCGAAGGAAGGCGAGCGCGGACGGAAGAAGATTATTCAATATACCAGATTTGGGACGATTGGCATTGCCTTAATCCAGGGTTTTGGTATTGCGGTTGGTTTAGAACAAATGAATCAAGGGGCATTTGTACTCCATGGGGGCTGGGGGTTCAGACTCATGACCGTCATTACCTTGACGGCTGGGACAGGGTTCCTGATGTGGCTTGGAGAGCAAATAACCGAGCGTGGTATCGGAAACGGTATCTCTTTAATTATTTTTGCAGGAATTGTAGCGAGGCTCCCGGCAGCCGTTGCGCAAACGTTCGATCTCTATAAGGTAGGAGAACTTCATATTGTCCTACTAGTGGCATTGGGCGTTTTGATGGTGGTTGTAGTCGCCGCCATCGTCTTTCTCGAAAGCGGAAGAAGGAAGATTCCGGTCCAGTATGCCAAGCGTGTCGTCGGAAGGCGTGTCTATGGAGGTCAGAGTACTCATATTCCACTGAAGATTAACACGGCAGGGGTTATTCCTCCTATTTTTGCCTCGTCGATCATCGCGTTTCCTGCCACGATCGCAGGATTCTTTGAGACGCCATGGATCAGGGAAATTGGCACGCAATTATCACCCGGATCCGTACTCTATACGCTGATGTACGTCGGATTGATCCTCTTTTTCTGTTTCTTTTATACCGCTGTGGTTCTTAACCCAGTGGATATGGCTGATAACATGAAAAAATATGGAGGGTTTATTCCTGGTATTCGACCAGGACAGCGTACGTCGGACTATATTTATAATGTACTGACGAAGATTACGTTTGCCGGGGCGATTTATCTGGCAGTCGTCTGTGTCATCCCCGAATTGCTGATTTATAAGCTTAACGTGCCGTTTTATTTCGGCGGCACCTCGCTGTTGATTGTTATCGGGGTCGGACTAGATACTGCGCAGCAAATCGAATCGCATATGCTGATGCGCAACTACGACGGTTTCTTAGGTAAGGGCATGGCTCCATTGCGCGGAAGAAACGGCTGAGGCAATCTATGCGTCTCGTATTCCTTGGGGCTCCAGGCGTTGGTAAAGGGACACAAGCTGAAAAACTCTCATCTAAATTCGGTTTGAAAAAAATATCAACCGGCGATTTGCTTCGGGAAGCCGTTCGTAACGGGACACCTCTTGGCCTTGAAGCTAAATCTTTTATGGATCAAGGTCGATTAGTTCCGGACTCTGTTGTGATAGGCCTTGTCAGGGAGAAACTTTCGGACACGAGCTGTTCGAACGGGTTTGTCTTGGACGGGTTTCCGAGAACCGTCCCTCAAGCTGAAGAACTTGGAAGGGTCTTGGATGAGCGCAGTATTGATCTGTCTGCCGTTATCAATTTCGAAGCGGATCGGGATGAAATCGTCAACCGCCTCAGTGGAAGGCGGAGTTGCCCGAAATGCCAGGCGACATATCACACGGAGTTTGCTCCATCAAAAACAGGGAACTCATGTGAACGATGTAGCGAATTGTTGGTGCAACGGAGTGACGACACGAAGGAGGCAATTGAGACGCGCCTCAAGGTCTATCAAGAGCAGACTGCTCCGTTGATTGCCTATTATCAAAATAGAAATCTTTTGTCACAAGTTGCGAGTATGGGGCCGATTGATTCAGTTTTCGACAGTCTTGTGAAGGTAATAACGGCCGACAAGCACGCATGATCATCCTGAAGACCCCTGCTGAAATTGCAATTATGGCAGAGGCTTCGAAAATTGTCGCTGAGGTACTGGAGATTATTCAGCGCGCCGTGGAGCCAGGTATCAGTACCGACGAACTTGATCGCCTCGCGGAACAGGAAATTCGAGCAAGAGGGGGTATCCCAGCTTTTAAGGGGTATCGGAATTACCCGAAGACTCTCTGCGCGTCGATTAACGAGCAAGTGGTTCACGGAATTCCCTCCAAGCGCAAACTTAAGGAGGGAGATATTATCGGCCTAGACCTTGGTGCGATTGTCGGGGGGTTCTATGGGGATTCCGCAGTGACCGTTCCCGTTGGTAAGATCCAGGATTCCACACGGCAACTCGTACGAGTCACAGAAGAAGCGCTCTATTTCGGAATTGAGAAAGCTGTGGTTGGTAATCGTCTGACGGATATTTCCCATGCGGTTCAGCATCATGCTGAATCTTTCGGATATTCGGTTGTGACTGAGTTTGTAGGACATGGCGTGGGGAGACAATTGCACGAAGAACCGCAAGTCCCGAATTATGGGAAACCTGGACAAGGTCCCCGATTACAAAGCGGGATGGTGTTAGCCATTGAGCCCATGGTAAATATTGGGGGAAGTGCCGTTCGAGTGCTTAACGATCGGTGGACCGCGGTAACAGCTGATGGGAGCTTGTCCGCGCATTTTGAACATACCATTGCGATTCAACCAAGCGGACCCGCTCGAGTCTTGAGTGAGAGGCCTGGAAGGGCAAATTAAACAACACCGGCCGAAGAAAGAATACAGGAGTACGTGGCAAAGGAAGATATAATCGAAGTTCAAGGTGTTGTGGCAGAGACGCTGCCGAATGCGATGTTTCGCGTGAAACTCGAAAACGGACATGTGCTCTTGGCTCATATTTCAGGAAAAATGCGTATGCATTTCATTCGTATTCTTCCAGGCGACAAAGTGACGGTGGAGATGTCGCCGTATGATTTAAGTAGAGGCCGAATTACGTATCGCTTTAAGTAGCGGGGGCAAAGAGTTCCTATGAAAGTTAAATCGTCAGTAAAACCTATTTGTGCAAAGTGCAAAGTTATCCGACGACGAGGAGTGGTGCGCGTGCTATGCGACAATCCTCGGCATAAACAACGGCAGGGCTAAACAACGACGTGTGTGGATAATTACTGTGCCGCACCGTTTCTGTAAGGAACGTGCGTTGCGGATAACGATATACCGCACGAGTGAAAGGGGAGAAGATGGCACGTATTGCTGGCGTCGATTTGCCAAGAGGCAAGCGGACCGATATCGGTCTGACATACATCTTTGGAATCGGACGCGTCTCTGCTCAGCAAATTCTTAAGACCGCCGGAGTAGACGGATCAATCCGCGTCAACGATTTGAGTGAAGATCAAATCGTGAAATTGCGTGAAATTATTGAACAAGATTATCGTGTCGAAGGTGACCTCCGTAAGGAAGTCTCCCTGAATATCAAACGGCTGGTAGATACGGGATCCTACAGGGGCTTGCGACACCGTCGGGGGCTGCCCGTACGTGGACAGCGGACGAAAACCAATGCAAGGACACGCAAGGGACGACGTACCGGTGTCGGGAGCAAACCTAGGCCGAGTGCGGCACGGCGAGGCTAGACCCCTAATAAGTTGAACGCATCATGAAGGAGCGCGCATGAGTGGCAAGAAGGGAAAAAAGAAAGAGCGGCGGATTGTCCAAAACGGAGTCGCTCATGTTCAGGCTTCATTTAACAACACTATCGTGACGATCACCGATATGAACGGTAATACCGTCGCCTGGACCAGTGCGGGAAATCAGGGATTTAAAGGATCAAGAAAAAGTACGCCGTTTGCCGCTCAACGTGCAGGTGAGGCGGCCGCGCGAAAGGCGATGGAAAGCGGAATGCGGCAGATCGATGTCTACGTCAACGGGCCGGGTTCAGGCCGGGAGTCGGCCATTCGATCACTGCAGGGGGCAGGGTTACGGATTAACATGATTCGTGACGTGACGCCGATTCCTCACAATGGTTGTCGTCCCCCCAAGCGTCGCCGAGTATAAGAAGGTTATGATCCATGAGGTTCGAGGAAAACGCAATTCAGGTGGAATTCAATCATCAGGGTTTCACGTTGCGTTGATTTAACGAGGAGGAAGCAGTGGCAAAGTATCGCGGTCCTGTCTGTCGGCTCTGTCGGCGAGAGGGTGAGAAATTGTTTCTCAAGGGTGCAAGATGCATGACGGAGAAGTGCGCCATCGAACGGCGTAGTTATCCGCCAGGGCAGCATGGACAGGGAAGGCAGCGGACGTCGGACTACAGCCTCCAATTGCGTGAGAAGCAAAAACTTCGAAGGATCTATGGCCTCCAAGAACGTCAATTTAGGGGATTGTTCGAACGGGCCGAGCGGCAAACCGGCGTAACAGGCGAGAGCCTCTTGCGTCTACTCGAATGTCGTCTGGATAATGTCGCCTACCGGTTAGGGTTTGGGGTCTCAAGAAAACAGTCCAGGCAAATCATCAGTCATGGACATATTTTACTGAATGGCCGAAAGATTACTGTTGCAGGCGCTCTTGTGAAAACGGGGGACGTCATTGAGATTCGTGAGCGGAGCCGAGAATTGATCCCCATCCAAGAGGCATTGGAAGCAGTTGACAGCCGTGGAATCCCAGACTGGTTGGAACTTGATAGAGGGGCATTTAAAGGGGTTGTCCGTGCTCTTCCGGCTCGGGATCAGATCGCGCTTCCGGTAAACGAGCAAATGATTGTGGAGTTGTATTCACGATAGCTACAGACTTTGGCAAAGGCGGTGTCCCCGCCGTGACGTTCGGTTAAGAACCGCGTCCGTTAACTGTCTGCTGGCATATGGGGGGAGTCATGATCAAGGCGATGAAAGACTTTCAGGTCCCGTTACGGGTGGAAGTCGATAAAGATGCGAATTCCCCGACATTCGGTCGGTTTTCTACGGAAGCCTTTGAGCGGGGGTTTGGTACGACCGTCGGAAACGCTCTTCGGCGAGTGCTACTGTCATCTCTCACCGGGGCCGCCGTCACGACAGTGAAAATCGAGGGCGTTGTGCATGAATTCTCGACCATCGCCGGAGTCACTGAAGATGTGACCTCGATTATTTTGAATATTAAGAGTCTGAGATTGGCTCTTCATACCGATAAACCCAAAACCATTCGACTACGGAAAACCGGACCGGGTGAGGCAAAGGGGTCGGACATCGTCAATGATGCCGATGTGACCGTCCTGACGCCTGATCTCCATATCGCAACCTTGGATAAGGACACCACGCTTGATATTGAGATGACCGTTAAGCATGGACGAGGATACGTTCCTGCAGAACGCAATAAAGAGGAAGGTTTGCCGATCGGGGTCATCGCCATCGATTCAATTTTCTCACCCATCAAGCGGGTCAATTTTCAGGTCGAGAATGCGCGAGTCGGCCGCATGACGGATTATGATAAATTGACTATGGAAATCTGGACGGATTCGAGTATCAGTCCAAGAGATGCGTTGTCCAATGCGGCAAGCATCCTCCGTGAGCACCTCGATATATTCATTAATCCTGAAGAGCGTGGAACGGGAACAGTCGAGGTCGGGTCAGAAGAGTCCCAACTTGAAGTGAACAAACACTTGTCGCGAAGCGTGAATGAATTGGAACTGTCGGTCCGCGCGGCGAATTGTTTGAAGAACGCCAACATCAAAACTATTGCAGACCTTGTGCAAAAATCAGAAGGAGAGATGTTGCGCACGAAGAATTTCGGGAAGAAGTCGCTTAATGAAATCAAAGAAATTCTGTCGGAAATGGGGTTGTCTCTTGGCACCAAAGTGGATTCGACACAGTCCCACGATGGAAGTTCGCAGGCGGAGTAATTCAAGGTTAAGGAGAATGCGGTGAGACACAGGAAAAAAGGGCGACAGCTCGGAAGGCAAACGAAGCATCGGCGGGCGTTGTTCCGCAATCTTGTGACGTCGTTGCTTGACCATGAACGGATTGAAACGACCGAAGCCAAAGCAAAAGAACTACGCGGTTTTGCTGATCGGATGATTACCCTCGGAAAAGAGGGGACCCTCCCGGCAAGAAGGCGTGCACTAGGCTTTTTGCAAAGTAAAGCCGTGGTGTCGAAACTGTTTGACGATGTGGCCGGACGTTTTAAAGATCGCTCAGGCGGCTATACGCGGATTATTAAAACCAGGAGACGTATCGGGGACGGCGGTGAACTGGTGGCCATTGAACTGGTCTCACGTCCGGATCCCTCGGCTTCAAAGAAGGACACGCAACCGTCAGATCAGTCTCCTGCAGGGAGTTCGGAAAAATAGCTATAGAGATTGAACGCATCTGTCTGTAGTCTCTCTCGGTCTTTACGCCCTCCACGTGGAAACACGTGGAGGGCGTTCTACTTTCAGAATGCCAGAGAGATTTACATGCCCTGCTATGCATGCTACGATCATGCCACATTCAATTATCAATAGTCTGAATCACGATCTCAAATTATGTGGAGAAATGTCGCGAAGTGGTCGTTGCTTGCCTTGAGTGGAATCCTGATGGGATTTCTTGGTTATCTCCTGATGGTGAACGCAGATTCCGCACCTCCTGCCTCGTCTATTCCTCCCAATACCCTCGAACAGGCTGATGCCAAGATTTCAGGATTCAAATTCACTCAATCCCATGGGGATACGATTGAGTGGGAAATTGAGGCCAAGCAGGCCCGTTTATTTGAAAGTGAACAACAGGCACTCCTCAATCAGGTGGACGTTACCCTCTACGGGAAAAAAGGAAAAGAACTCACCGTTTCGGGTGAAGAGGGGACATTTCACACCACAAACAAGCACTTTGTCTTAGCCAACCGGGCTACTCCGTTGGTTGTTGAAACCTCGGGGGGGTACACCAT
>JAOUPN010000261.1 GCA_029879905.1 Nitrospira sp.
CGTGTCCGCCACGTAGGTCTTGCTCACGGTCATTTGCCGGCGTACAGCCCAGCGTCGGTTGAAATGATGTGCAATGGTCCGGCAGCCTGCCTGTGGCATGAGCGCTTTCAAATGCAGAACTTCTTGATGCACCCAGCGTGGTTTGGGTTGAATCGGCTGTGGGCGTGCGCCAAGTCTGTTTGCGACGATCGGTCGGCGTCGCCGTCGACGCACAACTGGCCGCCAACGTCGCCACCATGTCCGGAGCCAGTGCCACAGCCGCAACATCGTCGCGCAGAGCCCGTGCCAGCGCCGCTCCATCGTGCCCTCCGTCTCCACCGAAAAAGAGGAGAGCACAGCAGAATCGCGTTGTGTCCACCATCCCCCTAGATGGCGGGACACACATGGCGGGACCCATGTGGGGGGAGGCGAGGATCGGGGTAGAGTTAGCCTCGTCGGAGCAGGCGAGCAAACTCAGCGGCGGAGATGACCGGCACGCCGCTGTAGTGGGAGGCCTCGAAATCCTTGTCTCCTGTCACGAAGTATTGCGGTGGGGGACTCGTGGCGAGCAGATCGAGGAAGGGACGGTCCTGCTCATCGCGAATCTCAGTCGTGGTGGGGACGGGAGCCATCAGATCGGCGTGCAGTCGCAGATCTGCAAGAAATGCGTCGGGCGTGATCGCGGAGTGGCGGAAGTATCGGAGGACGGCTGGACGTCTGAGCACCTGTTCCAGTTCTGCTAAGGTGGCGTCGCTCATCACGGCCACAATCTGGCCGGCTCGGATCGCGTTGAGAATTTGAGCAGGTGGGCTGCTCACGGACATCAGCCCAGAGACAAGGATATTGGAATCAAGAACGACGCGCACGCTCGGCTCGCACCGCTGCTACCTCGGCGGCGATCTGTTCCGGAGACAGTGGACCAAGTTCGTGGGCGGCGCGGCGCAGCTTGCGAATCATGCTGGCGAGTCGCTGCCGACTGGCCTGACGTTCCGGCGACTCTAAAATCACCATGTGTGCCCCTCGCCGAACCGACACCGGTTTTCCCCACCCCTTGACCCAGGATGACGGGATGACCACGCCGTCTTTGGTATATTTCACCGCTTTCATCTTGCGCAGACTCCTCTTCACATCGACGGTGGGAGTATAGTACGAGACGCGCATCCGGAGCACCACCAGATCGACATTCCGCGGGTCATCTCCGGTTTTCGTTGTGCCAATGTTGTGCTAGACGCCGCTCAAATAGACCGTCACAGACAGAAAAGACCGGATCAGCCAAACGGTGCGTAACGGCTTGATCCTTCACGAAAAAGCGGGAAACTGTCCCGTCCGCGCGGACAGTGAGGGGTGGCGTGGCGTTTGGCTAATGGATTTCATGAGAACTCCCGCCTCAGCACCGTGGTGTGACCGGAATTCTGTTCTCGTTTGAGTGAATGTCTCTGCTTTCTTCCGTCGCGGAAAGCCTGGGGTCAGCAACTGTCTTGGCTGTCAAGAGTTGAACAGCCTATTTGTCGATTCATCCATGAACATTCTGTGCACACACGTGGCCCAGGAACGACGATCGTCCTCCGGTGAGACCACTCCTTCTGCCTCTGCCTCGACTGGGGTTGCGTCATGCCGCAACAGTGTTCCATTCTTCACCATCGCATTGAGGATGGTGAGCAGTTTCCGCATGCAGGCCGTCAACGCCAGCTTCTTTGCCTTCCCCGCCTGACACAACCGCTGATAGAAGGTACGGATCACTGGATTCTTTTGTGTGGAGAGGAAAAAAGGGGGACATGGAATTCCGAATCCCTCGCGTTTCTGGGCAGTTTCGGCCCATTGAGGTACAGAAAAATGCGGATGTCTGCCTCCCGTCCATCTGTAACGGTTCCGTGAAAAACCTATAGGTTGGGAACAGGGTTGATTTGCCTTTTGAGTATGTGTCACAAATAGTCCAAGTAGTTGAATCAAAACCGATAGTGACCGATGGTGCCATATTGTTTTAGGGGTTCATGGGAACTTAAAATCCCTCGGAGCCAAAAGCTCCGTGCCGGTTCGATTCCGGCCTCCGGCATCAGAAATAAGCATACGGTTTACACGAAAATATCAAAGGTTAGTGATCGTCAACGTGATGGAAAGAAGGGGGCACGAGTCGTATGAAGGGATTGCTGGTTGCGGGTGTGGTCATCGTTCTTCTCGGCGGGGCGTTCGGGGTCTTGATGCTATCGACCGCGCCTCCGGACGATTTGGCGCCCTGGAAAGAGAAGCAATGCAACGAGTTCGTCAAGGAGTTGGAAATGCTCAATCGGTACAAAATCTTCTGGTCGTTCGTCCAGCGGCGCGTGGCGTTTAACGACTGTTTGGAACGGATTGAGCAGCTGGGCGGCAAGCCTCCGGAAGGGGTCGAGGCTGAGTAGCTCAGGGGTGGCCTTCGCACGCGTTTCGTGCTTCCTGCAAGACTCACGACATACGGAGGACTCACCAGGGTCCGTGCCCTTTCAGTATCGCCTCGTGTTCATACCCTGCTGCTCTAGTTGAGTAAGTGGTGGGGGTGCAGATGTGTCGCCGGTGGGCATCATCCCGAATCTGAGGATGATGCCCCGGTGGCGGTTCGTATCCCGCTCAGTAATCGTCTATTTCATCAGTCTCATCCAGTAATTCAGTGGTGATGTCGACTGCTTCTGTTGTCCATTGAGCTAGTGGGATGACTTTGGCTTTCAGCACGGCCTCCTGTTCGGTTCCTGCCGCCATAGTCAGCTCGTAGGTAATCGTTTGCCGCACCTGAAACATTTTCATATCGGTACCTGTGATGTCTTTCGAGTGTCCCAGCGGATCTTTCAGTTTCGAGATGACTTTGTCGGATAGCTGTCGATCGGAATCATGATGTGAGCGTAGGGCGTTCCGGCCCACATGATCCATGGCCCGCCGTTCTTTGAATCCGTCGGGATATTCTTCAGCGAAGCTTGATCCGGGACGAGGACCATAATGTGCGCCCCAAGTCCTTCGACCCAATCTTCACCGGGTTTAGGTTCCTTGGCAAACGGGTCTGTATTGCTGACCGCCCGATCACCTTGAAGCATATAGGCGATGCCGACCTGGGTATATGTCGGTGCCGTTTTGTTCTTCAATGCCGCACCGAATCCGGCCCATGATTCATCCAGACACATCGGGTCCGTGCCGGCTGTATCCGGATTGTCCGGCATGCATATCCACCCATTGGTGCCGTTGCGAAGCACGTTGCCCTCAAGATCCATGAGAGTTGCATGTGCAGATAAAGAAGCAGGAGCGGCACTTTCTGCTGTATTTGTGGCGGCATGACGAATCACGTCTCGTCGAGCTCCGCCTTCGCCGAACGCCGGTTCTCCCGGCCACATAACCATCAGAGTCAGTACCGGGATGATTATCAGGAGAAGCAATGGTGAGGATGAGATCGGTCGCATCGGATGGCCTCCTTGTTTGGCCCGATTATTCATGAAGTTTCTACTGCAACCGCCGATACGCCGCTACGACAAGCCTGGCTGCGGTTTGTCTACAGCCAGGCGGGCAGGCTCGCCTTTCGTGACCTCAACATACTGTTTCAAGTATGCTTCGGTCTCTCAAGTCTCCGCGTGCCCGTCTCGCTCGCCTCGCGGCGAAGTCGAGGGCAAAGCGTCTTGGCGGTTTCGTCACGAACCGTCATGAATAATGCGGGCTAGAGTGACTGGACGGAGGTGATTCTATCAGGAAATTGGGAAAAATCCCTCAGATTCTTTGAGGTCTAGCTTGAGGAGGGTCATGGGGAAGGCTCAGGCTGAGGTTCAGGTTGAGGCTAAGAACACAACCGAGTAGTCATGATATCGTCTTAGCCCGTTCAGGAGTGACTGTCGGGGTGAGTGCTCTAAGAGGTGAGTGTTGCATCTTGAGGTCTGGTAACGTGGCTATGGTTCTTTTGGAATGTCCTATACGGGCAGCGAGGGCTGGCGCCACTTCGAAAAAAGTATTATCATAAAAACTCTTTTTGTGAATGTTCATTGTGGAGGAGGTACCATATGGCGACGGAGTGTACATGTCCTTCATGCCATGCCGACGAGTCCAAACCACTCAGTGATGTCATGCGGCAAGAGGCGGCGGCAGGAGTGAAAAGTGAATTGGCGAAACGATTCGCGCCTCCTGGTCAACCGTGGGGGTATGTTCAAGGATTTTTTCTTGCGATTCCTGTCTATGCCGGGCTCATGATGACCCTTGCTTCTTCAGGCGAGGGAGAGGGCAACAAGGTCATGGTCGACCTTTTGTCGACTGTTGTCTTCTTGGGGGTATGGGTCGGCTTCGGAATTTGGAAGAACAAAGGGCAGAAGAAGAAATTGGAAGAATGGAAGAACGAGATCGCAGTAAAGCTGCACTGTGGGAAGTGCGGGCATGTCTTTCAAACTGAAGGGTAGGACAACGGTCAAGTAGCAGCGAATCATTCACGCCTTCAATCGGTTAGAGACCTTCCAACGTCTTGTATCTCCTGTCCGGTTATGTCCATGTTCAAACGCCTGCGCACGTGGAGCCGTCCTCTTACGGGGCTGTTTGGTGCTGTCCTTGTTCTGATGGTGCATCAGCCGGTGTCGGCCGGTTGGGTGGCGGTCGAGAAGGACTATCTCGATCCAGGGCTGCGGACGGTGTACGTCGATGTCGATAGGATCATCAGGGAGGGAAAGGACGTCACCGTCTGGCAATTGACCGACTATAGCGTTATGCAGGGGAGCGCCGGATTCGGCCCCTTCATGATGAGCCCTCACCGGTTTTTCTCAACCACTACACAGAAACACATCGACTGTGAGATTAAGCATGTGCGATTGCTGTGGTACACTGAGTTCTTGTACCACATGGGAACCGGTCCGGCATCCGACGGCTATGTGGATACGGAGAGGTGGCTACCGATCGAGCCTGAAACCATCAATCATGCCCTGTGGGAACTGTTCTGCGTCAATCGGTAACGTTCCGGTCCGCATTCTGCTCATGAAAGGGAGGTACATATGCAGTTGATCGATCTCCGTAGTTCGATGCCGCTCATGCTGATCATGGTACTAATGATGTTCGGGTGTGATCAGGAAAAGCCGCCGTCTCAGGCCCAGCCGTCTCAGCCGGCATCGGTGGTGGATCAAGCCGCGCAACAGGCAGTCGGTGCAATACAGGCCCCGATGGATAAAGCGAGGGGAGTAGAAGAGACGCTCGGGCAAGCTGCAGACCGTACCGCTGAAACGGTCAACAGTCCGGGAGAGTAGTACGTATGTCGGACGTGTGTGAAGAACAGTGGTTTCATGTCTT
>JAOUPN010000049.1 GCA_029879905.1 Nitrospira sp.
TCCAGGTCAAGAGCCATCGGTGGAACGAGCATAGAGTTGATGTCCGGAAGTGTGCTGGTCAGGACCTGAACCACGAAGTAGTACAATCCGAGATACAGTGTTCCGGTAAACAGAGGCCGTTTGAAGCTCCGGCACAGGCACCACTGCAGGAAGGTCATGTCACGAATTGCGAAGACTGCGGCAAGGCCAAGATTCCACAGTAAGGCCGGAGAGAACCATCCACCGACAGATGCCGAGAAGTAGGTCACCCCGGCGAGGCAGACAGCGGTGACCACTACCCAGGGCCAGGGAAATCCGTCTTCATGGAGATAGGATGCATGGCCGGACGACCAGTGTTGCCACCACATACGCAATCGCTCCGCCGGCGTCAGCATGATGATGCCGATCAGATAGAGGATAAGGACAGTCAGCAAAAAGAGACTCTGCTGAATCATGAGCGCTGCGGGGTTCTCTTCCAGCCGAGAGGAGATTCCCAGGGCATGGAACAGGAGGGTGATAAAGACCGCAAAGCCGATGGCTTGCCATCGGGAGAGCAGGCGAAGCTCATGTCGTTCTTTTTTGATATTGCGTGACAACATGAGAAAGAACCACCCCGAGAAGGAGAGGTTGATGGCGATACCCAGGAGAAAGCTCGGAACCGGTATGACACCAAACAAGACAGTCGATTGAGATATGGAAAGATTGGATATCGAAAAATTGATGGCTCCTGCCTCACTCCCCAGCATATCGCCGAGGAAGGGGAAGGGTGTCATGACGGAGAGCCCATAACCCATGCCGGTTCCGTTGGCGAAAGCCACGATGGAGGAGACAAGATAAAATCCGATGAGCCAGGTGAGTACTCGCGAGCCCCGGAAGGGGGTCGCACACATGGAGAACACAAGACTCCCGGTCCCGACTGTCACGCAAAATAGCGCCAGCATCACATAGATCAATGCCAGATTGACGGGATTGACACCGGTATCGATCGACAAGAGGGCGACGGGAAATGTGGAGCCGACGGCAAGGATGCCCATGATCGGCACGCCGCAGAGCTGTCCGGCAACCAATTCGCCTGATGTCAGTCTGGTGGTCCGCCAGAAATCAAAGGTTTGAAAGGCTCGTTCTTGCATGATGGAGTTCCCGCAGGTGGACCCTACCCAGAGTGGTAGTCCGACCATGTGGGCGAGGATAACAATGCCGATCATGGTCTTGATGTCAGCGACATAGACAGTCAAGGCACACAAGAGCCAGCTGACAGCGACAACGGCTATCGCCGTCGCCGGACGCAGGGTCGCGCGGCGGTGACGTACCCACTCAGGATTGTTCCAGATAGCGATCACATGACCTCGTGTCGAGATAGATTCATATAGACGTCCTGAACCGTACGTTTCTTTTCCGCAAACTCTACCAGGCGTACCCCGGCACGGACCAATCCCGCATGTAGGTCTGCGAGCTGTTCGTCCGTCAGGTCAACCGTACAGCGAGCGTGCCCTGGATCCCATTTCCCATCGATGAGCCCTCCGGACTGTTCAATCGTCCGCTTGACCGCCTCAAGGTCATTGTTGAGCCATCGGAGTAACAGGGTTTTCCTATTGTCGGTGACCCGTGTGAGGGCGGAGACGGTATCGCTTCGAATCAGCCGGCCCAACTCCATAATCCCAATGGTGGTACAGAATCCTTCCAGCTCAGCCAGGATGTGAGACGAAATGACGATGGTAGTGCCGTGCTTTTGGAGCATCAACAGGATGTCCCGTAGCTCCATGCGCGCTTTGGGGTCGAGGCCTGAGGCGGGCTCATCCAGCAGCAGCAATTTCGGATGGTGCAAGATCGCACGAGCCAACCCCAACCGTTGACGCATACCTCTGGATAGGCCTTTCGTGAGCGTATGCTCTTTGACCTCCAGTCCAACGAGTGAGATGACCTCTTTGATTCTTCCCGGGATGTCGCCGGTCGGCATGCGGTAGGCATGGGCGAAATAGTCAAGGTACTCCCATGCCGTGAGATCCTCGTAGAGGGCGTATACATCGGAGAGATATCCGATACATTGCTGTGCCGCTTCGGCCCGCTGCTGGATGTCAATGCCGTCGATAAAAACATGGCCTGAGGTCGGAGCAAGGAGCCCGCAAGCCATTCTGATTAACGTCGTCTTGCCTGCACCGTTCGGACCGATCAATCCGTAGATCTCTCCGGCCGGGATAGCAAGATCCAGCGGTTGAACCGCCACGAACCGGCCGTATTCCTTCCTGACGGATTCAAATTTGACGATTGGGGCAGATGAGTCAGTCATGCTGATATGCAAACGGTGTAGGTTTCCCTGCATCCTAAGCAAGCGTGAGGAGTCGGTCAATCAATCCATGCTTTTGTCCAAGTGTGTGGGATATGGTCAGATAGGGCTTACCACCATTCGCATAAGGTACCACATGGAGTCCTGAATATGGGCCCCTGGTGGCCACGGTCTGAACCGTACCCGCCGGGCTTGGTCCTGTTCGGGGCATTTCAGCATGGGATCGATGAATATCCACAGGTATTCACCATCCGCTGATTGGCCGGGAAGGTGGTACAATTACTCACGAACGTATGGCTAACGGCAAACCACGGGTCTTAATTCTGGGGGGAGGGTTCGGCGGCATGTATGCCGCTCTAGAGTTTGAACGAGCCCTGGCGCGAGGGGCCGACGTCGACGTGACCCTCGTCAATTACGACAACTTTTTCCTCTTCACCCCCATGCTGCATGAAGTCGCGGCAAGCGATTTGGATGTTACCAACATCGTGAGTCCGATCCGCAAGTTGTTGCGGCGGGTGTCGTTTTTTCACGGTGATGTCGAAGCACTCGATCTTGTCCAGAAACGTGTCGGTGTGTCACATGGGCACGAAAAACATTGTCACTCGCTGCCGTACGATCACCTCGTGTTGGCCCTGGGAGCGACGACCAACTTCTATGATATTCCTGGCTTAGCCGGTCGCGCGTTGACGATGAAAACATTGAGCGACGCGATCGTTCTGCGAAACCGTCTCATTGCGAATCTGGAAGAAGCTGACTGTGAATGCGGAACAGCGTTTCGCGCGCCGCTGTTGAATTTCGTTGTGGCCGGCGGTGGATTCGCCGGTGTGGAAACCATTGCGGCCATGAATGATTTTTTGCGTGAAGCGGTGCGGTTCTTCCCGCATCTGCGGGAAGACATGCTACGGATCATTTTGGTCAACTCACGAAACACCATCTTGCCTGAATTGGGGCAAGAGCTCGGCCTCTATGCACAGCGAAAACTCACGGAGCAGAAGGTCGAAATTCATTCGAACTGCAAAGTTACCGCCGTGACGGATCAGGAGGTCAGGCTGAGCGATGGGACAACGGTCCAGACCAATACGTTGGTTTGGACCGCCGGAATCAGTCCTCATCCGTTGTTGGAGACATTGCCCTGCCCGAAAACCCGAGGTCGAGTTCAGGTCAATGAGTATTTGGAGGTTCCGGGTTGGCCCGGTGTTTGGGCCTTAGGGGACTGTGCGCATGTGCCGAATCACAAGACCGGAGAGTCCCATCCTCCGACGGCCCAACATGCCCTACGTGAAGGAAAGGTGGCGGCGCAGAATATCTTGGCGACCGTTCGGGGCGGCACAAAGAAACCGTTCGTGTATTCGACGATCGGGCTGTTGGCGCCCATCGGAAAACGGACCGGTGTCGCGACCATTCTCGGTGTGAACTTTTCAGGCTTCATCGCTTGGTGGCTGTGGCGGACGATCTATTTATTGAAACTCCCTCGATTTGAAAAGAAAGTGCTGGTCGCGTTGGATTGGACTCTGGATGTGCTCTTTTCCAAGGATCTGGTCCACTTCAGAACGGCTCGTCCTTCGGTCCCCCCATCCGAGGAAGCAGCATCTGAGAAACCAGCCTGACGCGGTTGTCCTCGTATCCTCTACGTGAGCACGAAACATCTGAACGCTGTTCTATTCGATCCTCAAGATTTGCCTGACTCCATTCTGTGCGTGGAATGAATTTTCTTGCCAGGAAAATAGAAGGGTGTAGGTTAGGACAGATAACTATATGGTGAGGTGAGATTGCTGAGAGGGGAAGGGGGAGACTTCGTGCGCAACCGTTGTTCGGGAATGAGGATTGAGCGTGCCGAAGAAACAGAAGAAATCTGAGAAGGCCGGTACTCCAAGAAACGTGACGTCTCGACCGCGGAAGGCGAAGCCACGCGACACTGCCGCTCCTCTTATCGGCAGATTGCAGAAGTTGGCTGATGCCCTTCGAGGCTTCCAGGACAAACTCCACAGGCAGGGTCAAACCTTTCAGCATGTTCAGGAGGATCTGGCGCTTCTGCGGGATCGTCATGTGACTCTCCATGACTTCTCGCCCGTCGGTCATCTGACTTTGGATAGGGAAGGCAGGATCCTCGGAGCCACGCCACGAGCCGGTATGTTGTTGGGGACCGATTTCGAGACACTCATCGGGCAGCCGCTCCTGCAACTTGTTGCGCAAGAGTCTCAAGACACCATTCGGCGACATTGCCAGGATGTCGTCAATTCGGGCCTGCGGCAAACCTGTGAGGTGCTGATTCGGGAAACAAGCGGAGGGAAGCGGTGGATCCATTTTGAAAGCCTCGTGATTCGGACCGGCTCGGCACCCGTGGCGCAATGGCGGACGGCGTTACTTGACGTCAGCGACCGAAAACGGGCCGAAGATGTACTCAGATTCGCCCATTTTTCTCTCGATCGTGCGACGGATGCTGTGTATTGGATCGATCCACAGGCGAGAGTATTGGATGTGAACGAGACGGCTTGCCTGATGTTGGGCTATTCCAAAGAGGCCCTCTGCAGAATGACCGTGCATGACCTGAACCCGGACTTTCCGGCAGATCGATGGCCTGGGTTTTGGGCGGAAACCAAGCAGCGCGGTACCATGGTGTTGGACACGGTGCATCGTACAAAAGCGGGACGGAGGATCCCCGTCGAAGTCATGGTCAACTTTCTGTCGTATGAAGGAAAGGATTACCATTGCGCGTTTGTACGCGATATTACCGAGCGAAAGCAGACCGAAGAGTCCTTGAAGCTGTTCCGAGCCCTGTTGGATCAGGCGACGGATGCCATTGAAGTGCTGGATCCCGACACCGGGCGTTTCCTGGACTGTAATCAGCGGGCGCATTCAAGTCTTGGCTACACGCGAGACGAATTGCTTGCCCTGAGTGTGCCAGATATCGATCCTCTTATTTCTCCATCGGTCTTCAAACAGAAAATCCAAGAATGCCGCGAGGCTCCGAATGGGCAAGTGATCATTGTCGAGACTGTGCATCGGCGAAAAGACGGTTCAACCTTTCCTGTTGAGGTGAGTCCACGAATTATTCAGCTTGACCGGGAATATTGCCTCGCTATCGTGCGGGATATCACGGAAAGGAAGAATGCTGAGTCGGCGATCAGGGAGAGCGAGGAACACTTTCGGACGCTGATCGAGCATTCCTCTGACATCATTACGATTCTGGCGCTTGATGGAACCATCCTATTTGAAAGTCCCTCGGTCGAGCGTCTTCTTGGGTATGCCCCGCCTGAGCTCTACGGACGGATTGCTTTTGAGTTTATCCATCAGGGTGACGTACCTACGGTGATGGAGCAAGTCCAGCAGATCATCGAACATCAAGGCCAAATTCGTATGGTGAAATTTCGCTTCCGTCATAAGGACGGATCATGGCGGTCTCTCGAAAGTATTGCGCATGTGATCAAAGATGCCCAAGGGCGACCATCCGTGATCGTGAATTCACGCGATGTTACTGACCATAAACAGGTGGAAGATGCCCTCCAGCAGTCCGAAGCATTTATATCATCGGTCGTTGAAAACTTGCCCAGCATGATTTTTGTGAAAGAGGCCAAGGGACTGACGTTTGTACGTGTCAATAAGGCAGGTGAGGACTGTATCGGCTGTTCACGCGAAGAAATACTCGGTAAAACCGATTACGATCTGTTTGATGAAGCGAAAGCTGATGCCATGTTGGAGGAGGATTTACGGGTATTGGGCTCCCGCTGTCCTTTGGATATACCGGAAGATTCTCATCAAGGTGTGATGGGGAAGGATCGAATATTTTATACGAAGAAAATTCCCATCCTGGATGAATCCGGCATGCCGCAGTACCTCTTGAATATTTCGGAGGACATTACGGAGCGGAAGCGGTTGGAATCACAGTTTCGGCAGGCGCAGAAGATGGAAGCGATCGGGCGGTTGGCCGGTGGTGTGGCGCATGATTTCAATAATTTGCTGACCGTGATCAATGGGTACAGTGCATTGCTGGTGAGCCGTCTTCCCCCCGGCGGTCCTGATGCGGGTATGGCGGCGGAATCTCTGAAAGCCGGAGAGCGTGCAGCAGAGTTGACGAAGCAACTGCTGGCATTCAGTCGGAAGCAAGTGTTGAGGCCGCAGCCGCTGAACCTCAACGACTCGCTCTATTCGATCAGCACAATGCTCAGCCGTCTTCTGCGGGACGATGTGACGCTGAAAATGGACTTGGCTCCGGATCTGTGGTCGATCAACGGCGACAAGGGGCAACTCGATCAGGTCACGATGAACTTGGCCGTCAATGCCCGAGATGCCATGCCGAACGGTGGTTCCGTCACGATCGTCACACGCAATTTCTCCACCACACCGGAATTTTTGGAGCGCCATCGTGTGGTAGAGGAGGGAGACTATGTTCATGTGCGCGTCAGCGACACCGGACAAGGGATGAGCCCGGAGGTGTTGTCGCATTTGTTCGAGCCGTTTTTCACGACGAAAGAGATCGGTTGCGGAACAGGATTGGGACTTGCGACGGTGTACGGCATTGTCAAACAGAGTCGGGGCTATGTGTTTGCCGAAAGCATTCTAGGTGAGGGGACGACCTTTCATCTGTATTACCCCCGTGTCGATCATGTGCCCGCTTTTTGGGATAGACCTGAGGCTGGTCGTGTGAAAGGCACTGAGACCCTGATGGTCGTCGAAGATCAAGATTCGGTACGGGAGTTTATCACCCTGACGCTGAGGCGGTATGGGTATCGTGTGATCGAATCGGCAAACGGGGAAGAAGCGTTGCGCACGGCGGCGGCATTAACCGAGCCGATCCACATATTGGTGACGGATGTGGTGATGCCGGAGATGTCAGGAATTGTTGTGGCCGAACGTTTGCGGATGATGCAGCCTTCTCTACGAGTGCTGCTGATATCCGGGTATAGTGATCTCGTTACACCGACCATCCTCAACAGTCCCGGCACGGGATTTCTTGATAAGCCGTTCCTTCCGGAAGATCTGGCCGGTCGTGTCCGTGAACTGCTCGATACAACGGTCTGATCGCTCGCAAGTCTATTGTGCGAGTCTCTTCTTGAGCCGTCAAAAAGGCCGCGAAGTACCTGCTAGACGTGCTTGTAGAGATACACGCCGATGAACATGCCCAAGACGCTGAGGATGTTGATCTTCACACTGAATCCCAATGTGAGCTTCATCAGGACAAGGTCAATAGTGAGGGGAGGATTGATGCCGGGGTTAAAATGGGTGGAAAAGATGCTTTGAATCGTACCCTGGGGCGCCATAATGTGGAGAATTTCTCCAAGAATGCCGCCCAGCAGACCGCCGATGATGACAAAGATAAACAGAACCGTAGGTGATTTTCGCACTGGTGCGTCGATCCTCCATTGACAACAGAGCACGGTGGTCACCGCAACGATACATCGGCACCATATCGAAAGGTCGTCGGCAAGTCAACAAAACCGATAACTTGAGCATCAAAGACACCGCCTTGACTTGCAGATACTGCTTCTATAAACTGCAGTTTGCTATTTTTCTAGATTTTTCGAGGCGATCGGAGATCTGGCGCAAGGCTTCGATGGCCTCTTTCTTTGTGATCTGATGTTTGACGCACTGAGCAATAAATTCGAAACCATCTTGAAGAAACTTCGTGGGCAGGGTGTGCTCACGGAGCAGAATATTGCCGACGCTCTCAAAGAAGTGCGGCTCGCGTTGCTCGAAGCCGACGTGAACTTCAAGATCGTCAAGGAGTTCATCGAGCGAGTTCGACAGAAGGCCGTCGGCCAGGATGTGTTGCAAAGTCTGACTCCCGGTCATCACGTGGTCAAGATCGTGATGGAGGAATTGACCGGCATGATGGGAGGCGAGCGTGCCGGGCTTGCCCTCAACTCCGCACCTCCGACCGTGGTGATGATGGTCGGGCTGCAGGGAGCCGGAAAAACCACGACGTGCGGGAAGCTGGCTCGCCTGTTTAAGGAGCAAGGGAAGCGCGCGTTCATGGTCGCGGCCGATCCTCGGCGGCCTGCAGCCGGTGAGCAACTCAGCGCACTGGGGCGCGATCTCGGCATCGAGGTGTTTCGTGCCGACCAGGCGCAGGCGTCTCGATCGGATGTGGTGCGTCTCTGCCGGGCCGGAGTCGATCAGGCTCGTGCGCAAGGTGCCGATCTGGTCATATTGGATACCGGCGGACGATTGCATATCGACGAAGACTTGATGGGGGAGCTGGTTGAGGTCAAAGCCGCGGTGAATCCTCACGAAGTGCTGTTGGTCGCCGACGCCATGACCGGTCAAGATGCGGTGACCATGGCGAGTCAGTTCGACCAACAGGTCGGGGTGACCGGTATCATCCTGACAAAGGTCGAAGGCGACGCCCGCGGCGGCGCAGTGTTGTCCATTCGAGCCGTCACGGGCAAGCCGATCAAATTTCTCGGTGTCGGTGAAAAGATGGACGCCCTCGAGCCGTTTCATCCGGATCGTATGGCTTCGCGCATTCTTGGAATGGGCGATGTGCTGTCCCTCATTGAAAAGGCGCAGGCGAGTATTTCACAGGAACAGGCCGAAGCGGCGCAGAAGCGGCTGGCGAACAATGTCTTCACGCTGGAGGATTTCCGTGCACAGCTCGGACAGATGGGACGTCTGGGTTCGCTGGATCAGATTCTCGGCATGCTTCCCGGCGGACAGAAACTCAAGGGGATGATCGAGGAGAACAAGCCTGAGCGGGAAATGAGTCGGGTGGCCGCGATCATCGACTCGATGACGTTTCGTGAGCGTCGTGATCATACGATCATCAACGGAAGCCGAAAGAAACGGATCGCCCGTGGAAGCGGGACCAGCGTCCAGGATGTCAATCGACTGATCAAGCAGTTCTTGTCGGCAAAGAAATTGGCGAAAGCCATGACGGGCGCAGGCGGGCGAAGACATTTGGCCCAGCTTATGCGATCGATGTAATCAAGTAGGGGCAAGGTCAAGGCTGAGGTTACGGCCGGAATCAAAATCGGGCTCTGTTCTTTACCTCAGCCTAAACCTGAGCCTTGATTTTTTCACGAAGGAGGGACGTGTGGCTGTTCATTTGAGACTTGCTCGGACAGGAAGGCATAAACGGCCGATGTATCGGCTGGTGGCGGCCGATTCCCGGAAATCGCGGGATGGACGGTTTCTTGAGATTCTCGGCATCTTTGATCCGTTAAAAGAAGCGGGTTTGCCGGAACTGAAGCCGGAACGTGTCCTCACGTGGTTACGTCAAGGTGCGCAGCCGACGGTGACGGTACGGACATTGTTGCGCCGATCCGGTGTGTGGAAACAGTTTCAGGACGAAAAGTCGGCTCGGAAAGGGGCCGCGACCAAGTAGGGTTGTTCCGACGGCTCTCGTCTTCACATGTTGGACGCGTCCGAGACGGTAACGGTTGGGCTGATCGAACGTCCCTTTGGCGTCAAGGGGGAAGTGAAGGTCCGCTCGTTGAGCGATGTCCCCGGTCGGTTGGAAACCATGACGGCCGTGACCTTGGTCGCGAAAAACGGGAACAGCTTAGACACGAACGTCACCAGTGTCCGGCGGGCGGGAAGAGGGTTTCTTGTCAAGTTCTCGGGGTTGACCTCGCCGGAAGAAGCAGGGTGCTGGCGTGGGAGCTTGATTCAGGTTGCTCGAGGGGTCGTGCCGACGCTGCCGGCCGGACAGTATTACGAATGCGATTTAGTGGGGTTGGAGGTACGGACTGAGCAAGGGCAGCCGATCGGGGTATTAGAAGAGGTTATGGAGGTGCCGGCAGGACATGTCTTTGTCGTGAGGCGAGAAGGCAAAGAAATCTTGATTCCGGCCGTGAAGGCCTGGGTGATCGACGTGGACCTCGACAAGCGGCGGATGACCGTTCATGCAATGGACGGGATGGACGGGTAGCATGCTTCGATTCGACGTGTTGACCTTATTCCCCGACATGATGATTCCGGTCTTGGGGCAGAGCATCCTCAAACGCGCGCAGGAAAAAACCTTGTTGGATGTGCGGGTGCACAATCTGCGTGACTATACCCAGGATCGGCATAAGACGGCCGATGATGTGCCCTATGGCGGCGGCGCGGGTATGGTGATGAAGGCGGAGCCGATTTTACGGGCGGTGGATGCGCTGACGGAAGAGGCTCGGAACGACGGGGAAGAGATCCGGTTGCTCTATCCGTCTCCTCATGGGCGGCCCTTCTCGCAAGAGTATGCGAGACGGCTTGCCGAAGAGTCTCGCCGGATGGTGATTCTCTGCGGTCATTATGAAGGGGTCGATGAGCGGATCAGAACGGCGTTGGCGCCGGAGGAGGTCTCGGTCGGAGACTATGTGTTGACCGGCGGTGAGCTGCCGGCACTGCTGCTGATCGATGCAGCGGCGCGATTGGTGCCCGGTGTCTTAGGCGATCCGGAGTCCGTCGTCGAGGAATCATTCTCGGATTCGTTATTGGAATATCCGCACTATACCAGGCCGGCGGAGGTTCGGGGATTGGCTGTTCCGGAGGTGTTACTGTCGGGACACCATGAAGTCATCAGGCAGTGGCGCAGGAAACAGGCGTTGCGAAGCACGTACCTGAGACGGCCTGATCTCTTACGAGATCGAGTACTGTCGGACGAAGATCAACGGTTATTGGATGAAGTCATCAGCGAAAGTGTCACGGTAATGGCGATGCGCGGTGTGGAGGAGGGATAAGGTCATGAATCAATTGGAACGTGTACAGCGGTCGTATGTGAAGCCGTCGGCTCCGAGCTTTGAGATCGGAGATACGGTCAGAGTGCATGTCAAGGTCGTCGAAGGGGATAAAGAACGTATTCAGGTGTACGAGGGAACGGTTATTGCCCGCAAAGGTTCCTTGAATACGGAGATGTTCACGGTCCGTAAGATTTCCTACGGAGTCGGTGTCGAACGGATTTTCCCGGTACATTCGCCGATCGTTTCGAAGGTTGATGTGGTTCGGCAAGGGCGTGTTCGTCGGGCGAAGCTCTATTATCTGCGCGGGAAAAAGGGACGTTTCGCCAAAGTCGAAGAGCGGGAATTCGTCGGCGGCAACAAGAAGTCGTCTGCGAAGCCTGCCGCACAAGCGGCTGCTGCTCCTGCTTCGGCAGAAGCGGCGGAAGCGACGGAAGCGTAGCTGTTCTTCGACATCGGTTGTGCCGCGGCTTGGCTGCGGCTTGTGGCATGCAATGGACCTGGGTTTGGTACAAGCCTCATGGGACCTGCCGATGAGTTCGAGCAAGAAGCCAGACGGCGAGGGTTCCGCCGGATCGCCGGTGTCGACGAGGCGGGGCGCGGCCCATTAGCGGGGCCGGTCGTCGCTGCCGCCGTCATCTTACCGGTTCATGCCGACTTGCCGGGTATTGATGATTCGAAACAGTTGTCGGAAGTCGAACGGGAAAGGCTCTATCCTCTGATTCTCGACAGAGCGGTGAGCGTCGGGATCGGATCGGCAGACGCCGGTGAGATCGATGCCCTCAATATTCTAGAGGCTACTCGTTTGGCTATGGCTCGGGCCATCGCCGATGTGACTCCTCCTTGTGATTATGTGTTGACGGATGCCGTGACCCTTCCGGCGATCCGCTTGCCTGTGCGTCCGATCATCAAAGGCGACGCAGTATCACTCTCGATTGCTGCTGCGTCGATCGTCGCCAAGGTGACCCGAGATCGCATGATGGCGGGGTTCCACGAAACGTTTCCACAGTATAACTTCCTGTCACATAAAGGATATGGCACGGCCGAGCATCTAAGGATGCTGGGATGCTTCGGTCCGTGTGCCGTTCATCGGCGAACGTTCGGGCCCGTACGTGAGGCGATCGACTCGGTCGGTGCATCCGAGCTCGGTCCGAGTGGCCCTGCCGTATCCTTGCATCGACGTGCATGAAGATGCCGGATGCCAGTGATTCCCGTCATCGGTTCGGTCAGGATAGTGAGGCGATGGCTGAACAATTCCTGTTGGCTAAAGGTTATCGGATCGTCGCACGAAATGTGAGAACGCAACTCGGAGAGTTGGACATTGTTGCCGAAGACAAGGGTGTGCTGGTCTTCATCGAGGTCAAGGGGCGAACGACTGAGGCATTCGGAGGCGCGTTGCTGGCTGTGAATCGACGGAAACAGATGAAGCTGGTACAGTTGGCGTCTCAGTATTTGGCACGGTACCATTTATCGGATCGACCTTGTCGCTTTGATGTGGTGTTGGTCCATGGGGTGCCGTCGTCCGGAGGGCGGATCGAACATCTGCAGAATGCATTCGATGCATCGGTGAACGGACCGTGCCCCTAGTCGATTTTCCAATAAGCTATTGAAAAACTTTTCAGATTTGTCAAAGATGCAAGGGAAGTATGCTCACCGATCCGACCCAAGCTCTTCAGGCGGCTGTCTGTTGCAGATATTGATAGACGATACGCAAAGGCGGGCATTGGGTCGGCTGCGGCAGGTCTTCGGGTGAAAGAGAAGGGATACCGGTAGATGGTGCTCGCCTCGTGCAAATGATGCCTACGACGGATGCGATGATCCAGCTCATTCATGTGTCCAAGAGCTATGAGCGTCGTACCGCGCTTTCCGATGTCACCCTTGATATTGAGAAGGGGGAGTTTGTCCTCCTTGTGGGGCCGAGCGGGGCGGGGAAGTCCACACTCTTGCGATTGCTGATCGGAGAAGAACGTCCTGATGAAGGACAGATCTTCGTGAACGGCAAAAATGTCAGTCGGCTGAAACAGTCGGAGGTGCCGTTTCTCCGTCGGAAGATCGGGACCGTGTTTCAAAACTTTCGGCTGCTCCCCAAGAAGTCGGTATTTGAAAATGTGGCATTGCCCTTGATCGTGCAACGGGCGTCTGCGGGAGATATTCGTCGCAAGGTCATAGAAACGTTGCGGGCGGTCGGAGTCGAGCATAAAAAGGATCAATTGCCCGGCAGCCTCTCGACGGGAGAACAACAACGTGTCTGTATCGCTCGGGCGATCGTCAACGGCCCGGTCGTGCTTCTTGCGGATGAACCGACGGGGAATCTCGACCCCGAACGGACTGCGGAAATCGTCGAACTGTTTAAAATGATCAATGCGAGGGGAACGACCGTGGTTGTGGCAACGCATGATCCCCATGTCATGACGTTAGTCAACCGTCGTGTGATTTCGCTGTTCCAGAGAAGCCTGTCGCGTGAGCAACAGACGAGAGCGAGTGTGAGCACATGAAGTGGCTGTGGTACCTTTTTTGTGAGGGGTGGGCGAATTTGCGGATGAACCGCACGACCACGGTCGTGGCGACGCTGACCACGGCCTTTACTCTGGCATGTGTGGGCATCTTTCTGCTCTTGTACGTGAATCTCCGGAACGCAGCGGATTGGTTGCAAGAAGATATCAGGGTCATCGTCTATTTGGAGGATCGGATATCAACGGACAACACGCAGGAACTGGAAGAGAAGCTGAAGTCCGATCTCACGGTTGCGGCGGTTCGGCATATCTCGAAAGAAGAAGCCTTGAGCGAGTTTCGATCGGAATTCCCCTCTGACTCGCATCTCCTTGAAGGACTTGGGGAAAATCCGCTTCCGGCATCGTTTGTGGTGACGCCGGCATCGAACTATCGGTCGCCGGATGCGGTACGTCGTTGGGCTGAACGGGTCCTGACCATGGCCGGAGTCGCCAAGGTCGACTATAATCAGGAATGGATCGACGCGTTGGCCGAACTCACGCGTTACATCGAGCTGACAGCGATCGGCATGGGTGTCATTTTGTCCGCCGCTGCGATCACCATTATCGGCAATACGATCAGGCTTGCGCTTTTTGCGCGGAGGGATGAGGTGGAGATTCTTCGTTTAATCGGAGCCACCCGTGCCTTTATCCGTATTCCGTATTTTCTTGAGGGCGCAATATTGGGAGGCTGCGGCAGCGCATTGGCGTTGGGAATGCTGAAACTGGGTTTTGAATTGTTCCGCCAACAAATCGCCTCGACCGGTCGTTTCCAAGGCATGGAAAGTATCGTGACATTTTTCCCGGTGCCGATTTCCCTGCTGTTCGTCGCGGTCGGGATGGGATTGGGTGTCGCAGGCAGTATGGTGTCGATGAGACGGTTCGGAGAGGCGCGGGGATGAAGCCATGGCTCACAGCCGGTCTCGTATGTGCGGTAACGTGGAGCGGATGGGGGGCGGTCTGTACGGCCGGCGATCCCATCGCCGAAAAAATCGAGCGCGAACGGAAAACGCTGGAGCAGTTGAAAGGCAAGATCCAAGAGAAGCGCAAACGAGCGGATGCCGCTGAGAAAAAACGGGAGTCCGTCCTGCAAGGTATTCAGAAATTGGATAAGCGGATGGTTCGCCATCGTCAAGATCACCGTGAGATTTTGAGAAAGCTTCGAAAAAAAGACCGCGAGATCGACGTGATTACGGAACGAGTCAGTTTGATGCGCGCAGGCGTACAGGAGCGGCGCGAGGCGATTCTGGCACGTTTTCGCGCACAGTATATGGAAGGGCGGTTCGGATATATCAAAGCGCTGCTCGCCTCCGACACCTATGCGGACTTTCAGCTCCGGCGTCAGTATCTCTCTACGGTGACCCAAAAAGATTACGAGTTGATGTCGGAGTTCCGGTCTGATATGACCAAGATGGAGGAAGCGGAGCGCCAACGGGCGAAGGCCCGCGAAGGGTTGGTGGCGTTTAAGGAAACTATTGAAAAGAAGCTTACCGATATCCAGTCGACCCAGAAACAGAAAAAAGCCTACCTTGACAAAATCACCAAGCAAAAAGATTCATATAATCGAACAGTCGAGGAACTCGAACGGTCCGCTTCGCGGGTGGACAGCTTGTTGCGCGAATTGGAAACCAGGCGTCAGGCCCTGGCGATGCGCCCGGCAACGATTCCGGCTCCGGCCCCCTCGAATGCGGCGAAAGGTGCGTTGCCGTGGCCGGCAGAGGGAACGGTGGTTTCATTTTTCGGCCGACAAAAACATCCGACGTTCAATACCTATGTTCAACGAAAGGGGATTGAAATCAGGACGGTCGAGGGGAGTCTGATCCGAGCCGTCATGTCCGGGACTGTCGTGTATGCGGACTGGTTGAAAGGCTATGGACTCGTTATAATCCTGGACCATGCCAATGGGTACTTTTCGCTCTACGCCCATGCCGCGAGGATTTTGGCGAAAGTGGGCGAGGAGATTGCCGCGGGGCGTCCCATCGGAGAGACGGGAGATACGGGTGTGATAGGGGAAAATACCTTATACTTTGAGCTACGCAAAGGTGCCGAGCCGGTAGACCCGCTCCAATGGTTGGCTCAGCGCTGATGTCTGCAGTGAGACGGTGAGACTGTCGAAGGAAGGAATGTGATGATGGAACAGCAACCGCGGCGAAAGTCTTGGGTGGTCGGGCCGATGATCGCAGTCGCACTTCTTTGCGGGGTGTTTATCGGCAAGGGGTGGGAACGCACAGGCCATGCCAGCGAAACATACGAGGAACTCAAGACCTTCTCCGAGGTCCTGAATCAAGTGCAGCGTCATTACGTGGATGAGACGAAAGCGAAAGATCTCATTCAAGGAGCCATCCGCGGGATGTTGTCCACGCTCGATCCGCATTCCGCCTATATGACGCCTGAGATGTATAAGGAAATGCAGGTCGAGACCAAGGGGGAATTCGGCGGTGTCGGTATTCAAATCGGAGTCAAAGACAACCGGTTGGCGGTTATCGCCCCCATTGAGGGGACACCGGCGCATCGGGCCGGTATCAAGGCCGGTGATGTGATCACCAAGGTCAATGACGATCCGACCAAGGATCTGACGTTGATGGATGCCGTCCAAAAGATGCGGGGCCCAAAGGGCAGCAAGGTGAATTTGACGGTTCAGCGGGACGGCGAAACGGACCCGTTGGTCTTCACCTTAATTCGGGACACCATTAAGATCGAGAGTGTGAAGCCGAAGATCATTGAGAATCTGGGGTATGTGAAGTTGACGCAGTTTCAAGAAGCGACGGGGAAAGATTTGGGGAAAGCCATCAAGCATTTCAAAGAACAAAAAGTGCAGGGCGCCATTATTGATTTGCGAAACAACCCGGGAGGCTTGTTGACCGCTGCGGTCGATGTGTCCGAACAGTTTCTGCCGAGCGGGAAGCTCGTGGTCTATACCAAAAGCCGGGACGGCAAGAAGGATGAATGGTTTGCCAAGTCCAATGACCAGTTGGAAGATCTGCCTGTGATCGTGTTGGTGAACGAGGGCTCGGCCAGCGCCTCAGAAATCGTCGCCGGAGCGCTGCAAGACTGGGGACGCGCGCTCATCGTCGGAGCGACGTCTTTCGGTAAGGG
>JAOUPN010000262.1 GCA_029879905.1 Nitrospira sp.
AACGGCTGCGAGAAGCGGGCCAGTTGCTCGGCCTCAATCGGTTGGATCACCTCATCCTTGCCGACGAGAACATCTACAGCTTTGCCGATCAGGGTTGGCTGGTATAGGTGGCCATCTCACGCGCACAATGCCTGGCCGTCGTCATTGCCGATCCGCGCATCAGCCAGGCCGTCCCAGGGTCTATCGACGAGATGCGACTCCTCAACCTCTTCTGCAAACTGGTGGCGTATGAATGAACAGACTCGATTCAACGAGGGAGGAAGAGGCCTGAGCGACTTCTCTTATAAGATAGAAGGCGGCGATAAACATCGAAATGCAATGTTCTACTCGGGAAGCTAAAGAGTGGATGACTTCGTATGCGAATGAAGGTATTCTGCGGCGGCAGGTCAATCGGTGACAGAATGGCTCCTGACATCTTATTGGTATCCTGAACGGAAAGCGAATGAGCGCTGACTTTTTCTCAAAGCCTATCCTCAACTCCCCCTATGCGTGTCCTTCCCAGTATTGGGAGCTTGATGCCAATGGGCAGCCGACCCACAAGACCATTAATGATCGTCGCCCGGCTGAGTTTATTACGCCAATTCCTAAACCCAAGAAGCGAAAAAAGTCAGAGAACCAATCCTCGATCGTCTTTGACGAAGGGAAGGGGCTCTCAACTCAGGATCAGGCGTATGACGTTACCGCGATTATCAACGGGGTTCGGGCTCAAGTCGATGCCTGGCGAAAATTGCAAAATCCCTCTGATTGGCAAGTGACACCGGAAACTGCTCGCCTACTTCAACACTGGAGACATCACAAATTCAGCGATACCAGACCATTCTTCTGCCAAGTTGAGGCAGCGGAAACGGCCATCTGGTTGGCCGAAGTAGCTCCCAACACGAAGGTAGGCAAAGGCTTTCTTGAGCACCTCGCGAATGCGAATCACGATGCCAACCCAGGTCTGGCGAGGCTGGCATTGAAACTGGCCACGGGTGCTGGAAAAACCACGGTCATGGCGATGCTGATCGCATGGCAGACAATCAATGCCGTCCGTCGCCCCAATAGTAAGAAGTTTACGCGTGGGTTTCTGGTTGTAACTCCAGGACTCACGATCAAAGACCGGCTCCGCGTCCTCCAACCCAGTGATCCAGATAGTTACTATGCGAGCCGCGAACTGGTGCCCAATGATTTGCTTGATGAGGTACGGGACGCCAAAATCGTCATCACCAACTATCACGCCTTCAAGCTTCGAGAGCGTCTGGAACTGTCCAAAGGTGGTCGGTCACTGCTTCAAGGGAGAGGCGAAGAGTTGCAGACACTCGAAACGGATGGTCAGATGCTTCAGAGAGTCATGCCCGATTTGATGGGCATGAAGAACATTCTAGTGCTCAATGATGAAGCCCATCATTGTTATCGGGAGAAGCCTTGAGCCAAAGCCGATGATGATGACCTGAAGGGGGATGACAAAAAAGAGGCGGAAAAGAATAGAGAAGCAGCTCGACTATGGATTTCCGGGCTAGAAACGGTCACTCGTAAACTTGGTGTGACCCAGATCATCGACCTCTCGGCGACGCCGTTCTTCCTTCGCGGTTCAGGCTATGCAGAGGGGACGTTGTTTCCCTGGACCATGAGCGACTTCTCGCTGATGGATGCGATCGAATGTGGCATTGTGAAACTGCCCCGCGTACCAGTGGCGGACAATATTCCAGGGGAAGACATGCCCAAGTTCCGCAACCTCTGGGAGCACATCCGGACCAGGATGCCTAAGAAGGGCCGAGGGAAAGCCAAAACCCTTGACCCGCTGAGTTTGCCGGTTGAGTTACAGACTGCGCTCGAAGCCCTGTACGGCCACTATAAGAAAACATACGATCTATGGACAGAGAGTGGCATGCGCGTGCCGCCCTGCTTCATCGTAGTGTGCAACAATACGTCTACGTCGAAGTTGGTGTACGACTATATCTCAGGTTTTCAGCGAGAGAATGAGGACGGATCAACCACACTGGAGAATGGTCGCCTCGAATTGTTCCGCAACTTCGATGAGCACGGGAATCCGCTTCCACGGCCCAATACGCTGCTCATTGACAGTGAACAGCTGGAATCCGGCGAAGCATTGGATGACAAGTTCCGTAGTATGGCGGCCAATGAAATCGAGCAGTTCCGGCGAGAGATCATCGAGCGCACGGGCGATCCACGGCAAGCCGAGGGGCTCACAGACCAAGACCTGTTGCGTGAGGTTATGAATACCGTCGGCAAGTACGGAAGGCTGGGAGAGTCGATCCGTTGCGTGGTGTCTGTGTCCATGCTGACAGAGGGATGGGATGCCAATACCGTCACGCATGTGTTAGGCGTGCGCGCATTCGGGACTCAATTACTGTGTGAGCAGGTGATTGGTCGGGCGTTGCGTCGCGAATCCTATGATTTGAATGAGGAGGAGTTATTTGACGTCCGATATGCGGATGTCCTTGGCGTCCCCTTTGATTTCACCGCTAAGCCAGTGGTCGCGCCGCCACAGCCTCTGCGAGAAACCGTCCATGTCAAAGCCATTCGGCCCGACCGCGATGCGTTGGAGATCACCTTTCCGCGCGTCGACGGGTATCGCGTTGAACTCCCTGAAGAACGACTCACCGCAAAGTTCAATGAAGATTCGATATTGGAACTCACGCCGGATCTTGTCGGCCCCTCGATTACCAAGAACTCGGGCATCATTGGAGAAGCCGTCGATTTGAGTCTTGAGCACTTGGAAGACATGAGGCCCTCGACGGTGCTGTTTCATGTGGCGAAACGTCTGCTCTATACCAAGTGGCGCGATCCAGGAGAGGAGCCCAAGCTCCACCTGTTCGGGCAACTGAAGCGTATCACCAAAGAGTGGATCGATACCTGCCTTGTCTGTAAAGGCGGGACACATCCAGCGCAGCTGATGTACCAAGAATTAGCCGACATGGCCTGCGAGCGCATCACCGCCGGCATTACACGGTCGCTGGAGGGAAAGCGGCCCATCAAGGCCCTGCTCGATGCCTACAATCCGACTGGCTCCACGAGACACGTCAATTTCAATACGTCCAAATCAAGTCGTTGGGAGACGGACGCACGACGCTGTCACCTCAACTGGGTGATTCTCGACAGCGACTGGGAAGCAGAGTTTTGCCGAGTGGCCGAAGGGCATCCCAAAGTAAGAGCGTACGTGAAGAATCATAATCTTGGCCTCGAAGTCCCGTACCGCTATGGATCAGAGACGAGGCGGTATCGGCCAGACTTTATCGTGTTGATTGACAATGGCCATGGCGACAAGGACCTTTTGCGCCTCGTGGTTGAGATCAAAGGCTACCGGCGTGAAGATGCGAAGGAAAAGAAGGCCACCATGGAAAACTATTGGGTGCCGGGTGTGAACAACCTTGGCACCTATGGCCGCTGGGCTTTTGCGGAGTTCACGGAGGTGTATCAGATCGAGGCCGATTTCAAGGCCAAGGTTGAAGGCGAATTCAACGCGATGATCGAAAGGATTGTCCATGAACACTGAGCTTGTTCAGACGCTGACCGCTACCTTCGAAGCACACGCTCAGCAGGCTGAGAACGGAGTCGAATTCTGGCTCGCACGGGACCTCCAGCACCTCCTTGGCTATACAGAGTGGCGTAACTTTACCGCCGTCGTGAGCAAGGCGAAAACAGCCTGTGAGGTTTCGGGACATGCGATTGTCGACCATTTTGTTGATGTCAACAAAATGGTCGATCTGGGTTCGGGCAGCCAGCGCGAGGTGGATGACATCATGCTCACCCGCTATGCCTGCTATCTGATTGCACAGAACGGAGATCCACGGAAACAGGAGATCGCCTTCGCGCAGACGTACTTTGCCATCCAGACTCGGCGGGCGGAACTGATCGAGCAACGCCTCTTGGAAGCAGAACGTGTATTTGCACGCAAAAAACTCACCGAAACGGAAAAAGAACTGTCCCAGATCATTTATGAACAGACCGGGGGGAACCAAAATTTTGGACTGATCCGAAGCAAAGGCGATCAGGCCTTGTTTGGAAAATCAACCCAGGTCATGAAGTCGCATTGGAAAGTGCCGGATAATCGCCCATTGGCCGACTTTGCCCCCACCATCATCCTCAAGGCCAAGGATTTTGCGACCGAGATCACCATCTTCAATGCCAAACAACATAAGATGACAACAGAAAGTGCGATCTCTAACGAACATATCACCAACAATCAAGCGGTCAGACAGACCCTTCTCGAACGCGGTATTCGGCCTGAGAGTCTACCGGCAGCCGAAGATGTCAAAAAGGTAGAGCGCCGAATCGTATCCGAAGGCAAAAAGTCTCTGAAGAATCCAGACGCGCTGGACTCATAATCAAGGCACCCCAATCATGGCTAAAAAACAACCTACCACCAAGACCGTCGCAGCGTTGACCCACGACGAGGCGAAGCGAAAGAATATTCCCACGGCAGAATATCAGTCTGTTCTGCAGAAAGAAGAACAAAGTCCCGTCCGTGTCGCCTATGAACGTCGGAACCGAGACCTTGATCCGCAACTGGTCTGGCGTGGAAAAGATGAGCAGGATTGGTCAGACCTCGTTGTTCATGCTCCGCCGCTCTATATCCAGGAAAAGGTCCACCCGAAAGCGTTGATCGACGACCTGCTGCGTGAGACCAGGGAGCGTGAGTACGAAACCGGTCAATTGACGCCTGACCTTTTTGCCGACTTCAACGGCATTCCTAAGGGCGTGGACAAGACTGAGTTCTATCAGCACGACCAAAACTGGGCGAACCGCATGATCCTCGGAGACTCACTTCAAGTCATGGCGAGCTTGGCGGAACGTGAGGGACTACGGGGCAAGGTGCAGTGCATCTACTTCGATCCGCCCTACGGCATCAGATTCAACAGCAACTTCCAGTGGTCCACCACCAGCCACGATATAACGGACGGCAAGGCTGACCACATCACCCGCGAGCCAGAGCAAGTGAAGGCCTTCCGCGACACCTGGCGCGACGGCATTCACAGCTACCTGGCCTATCTTCGCGACCGCCTCACGGTCGCCCGTGATCTCCTCACCAATTCCGGGTCCATCTTCGTGCAGATCGGAGATGAAAATGTTCATCGCGTCCGCGCAGTGATGGATGAGGTCTTCGGGGAGAATAATTGTGTTGCACAAATTGCATTCACCAAAACTACTGGTACAACCACCGACACAATCGCTGCAATCTTCGATACGCTGCTCTGGTTTGCTAGAGACGTATCTCAG
>JAOUPN010000263.1 GCA_029879905.1 Nitrospira sp.
CAATTGGTCTGCATGTCATAGTCGTCCCAACGGACGATCAGACTGGCGGCCATGCCCACGACTTCTTGAGATGCGGTATCGACTGCAACGAACTGGCCTTCGGGAAAAAGGCGATGATGAGAACCCAATTGGACGTCCGTATATGGAGGCGCAAAAGGATAGACTTGGCGAGACAGTTCCATAATGGAAGGGAAATCTTCCGGTGTCGTGTTTCGTACAACAATGTGAGGTCGAGTCTGCGACATGCGGCCATCCTCTCCGCTACGGGGCATCAACATAATCCGAGGCTATGGCCGATGTCCAGACGAAGAAACGCGGCAAGACCAACGAAACGGACTGTTGCTTCCGTCACGGTTCTTCTCTACTCTTGCTCACAGTCTGTGGGCAATGTTCCGATCATTTCCGTATCGACAAGGGTGGAGTCATGAAGAATATTCTCGTGGTAGGGGCGGGGTCGGTCGGCGGGTTCTTCGGCGCACATTTGGCGAAAAACAATCCCAATGTCTCGTTTCTCTTGCGTCCTACGACACTGGCAGCGGTGAAACAACAGGGGTTGACCATCAGAACTGCCGGAGGATCATTCACGGTGAACCCTCCCGCGTCTGCAAATGCCGGAGATCTTCCCAAGCCGGACTTGATCATATTGGGCGTGAAAGCCTTCAACCTCGATGAGGTCATGGATCAAATTGCCCCTGTGGTGACCAATAAGACGGTCATTCTCACATTGCAAAACGGGATCGATACCGAAGACCGGCTGCTGGAGCGCTTTCAGCGGGATTGCGTCGTCGGTGGCGTGGCCTACATCTATTCGAAAATCGTCACACCGGGCGTTATCGACCATTACAAGAAAGGTGCTGTCGCGATCGGTGAGTTGATGGGCAATGAGAGCCCCCGCCTCTTGGCCATCAAGGAGATCTTTTCCGCCGCCGGGATTCCCTGCCATCTCTCAAAAGATATCAGGCGCAGCAAATGGGAAAAGATGTGCTGGAACTGTGTGTTCAATCCCGTCACCGTGCTGATCGATGATCATGTCGCCCGCGCCCTTGATCACCCGGAGATGATGGGCGTGATCCGGCAGATTGTCGGCGAGGTGGCGGCGGTATCGGCAGCCATGAAAGTCCCCTTGCCGCTTGATATGCCTGAGCGAGTCGTGAAAGCCACACAGGAGATCCGCGACATCCATACATCGATGTATGATGACTGGAAAGCCAAGAGACCGACAGAAATCGACTACTTGAACGGATTTATCGTGAAGAAGGGACGTGAACTCGGCATCCCGACTCCGGTGAATGAAGCCCTGACGGCCATGATTAAGACCATGACGGAAAAAGAACCGGCAGGACCAGGTCGAGTGCGAATCGAAGGCGCGGTCGTACAGCCGGTGTCCTTTGACCGCGCGGCCATCTCAAAATTGCCGGAGGAACATCATCTCGATGTCTCGACCGTCATGCCGAGTATGAAAGGACGTGGCATTCGCTTGAAAGGTTTGCTCGATATCCCGTCGCTCGCCATCGAGGCGGACCATGTCGCCTTCCATGCGGCGGACGGCAAGTACTCAGCCTGTTTGACGCTCCAGCAGGCCCAGGAGTTCGGCATACTTGTCTATGAATTGGATGGAGCGGCCTTGCCGGATGCCAAAGGCGGTCCGTTCCGTCTGGTGACTCCGGGGCTGGGCGATCTCTGCGCCAATGTCAAAGGGGTGGGGCGGATCGAGGTGACCAAAGGACCGGGACGCGATACGAGAGAAACCACCTGCCCGCCGGAGAATCAGGTGGGGTAGTGCAAGTACGTCAGAAATGTTTCGAGTTGCGTGTTTCGAGTTTCGGGGCATTGTGGAATCAATAACGTGACACATGCCCCTTACAACTTGTGCCTTAGACCTTGAACCCTGCACCTTGGACCTTGAGGCTTGAGCCTTCCCACATGGTACTCGCCTGGACAGTAGATAGAGGCTATTGATGGACGAGAATGTGGCCCGTGTCGTCGCCCTCGGAGCCAGTAATCTCACACGCGGGTTTCATACAGTTGTTGGAACAGCTCGGTCGGTCTGGGGGCCTGACATTGAGATACTGGCTGCGCTCGGCCATGGACGATCCTACGGCGCTCCAAGTCAGTTCATTATTCGCACCCTGCCGGGCATTCTCAAATCCGGCCTGTGGACCGAACTGGAACGCCTACCTCCCAAGACAACAAGAGGCCTGATCACCGATGTCGGCAATGACATCTTATACGGCTTCTCGGTGGAACGGACGCTTGGCTGGGTTGAGGAGTCGCTCATCCGTCTCAAGCGTCTCACAGACGACATCGTACTCACGGATCTTCCACTTGAGAGTGTTCGCCGTATGTCCAATGGCAAATTTGTGGCCTTTCGCACGGCCTTGGTGCCGTCATGCCGGCTCCCGTTGGCTCATGTGATCGAGCGGGCAGAGCAGGTCAATGAAGGACTCGCTGTCCTGGCCAAGGCCCACGGAGCCAGATTCTTTCATCTTGATCCGGCTTGGTATGGGTTCGATCCGATCCACATCAAGCCCTCGCTCTGGCGTCCGGCTTGGCAGCAGATTTTGGGAGTCCAGCCCCAGACGGAATCCGGCAAAGCATCGGCTCTTGAGGGTATGACACTCTACCTCATGCGTCCTGAGCGCCGCTGGCTGTTCGGCAGAGAGCAGATCACCCCCCAATCCGGAACCACCCTCCGCTCCGGCGGAAAAGTGTGGCTGTACTAGTTCCGCCAGGGGACTGACACCCTTCTGCACGTGAAACGTAAAAGGTGAAACGTGAGGCGAGCGAGACGGGTCTTCGCGTGCGGTCTGTCCCCGTCCGAATCGAAAAGACCTATCGCAACAGATCAGCGATTGCAGTAGAAGTGTTATGAACAGAATGGGCTAGGACTCCTTAGTCAGCCGCGCTATACTGCGTGGCAACATGCAGTAGACCTTATGGTTGGGCGTCAAGTATGCAAGTTGCTGGCGCAGCAAATATTGCCCCCCGTTGAAGGAGACTCGATCCATGAACCCAAAACAGCTTGTTGTTAAGCTAAGTGATCGCAGCGTGCCACTAAATGTCATCGGCGTCAGGGTCACTGTCCTTGTCTCGGATGACGTTTCGAAGGCTCAAAAAATCACTCTACAATCCGGTGATGAAGGCGCTGGCCCACCGCCACACAGCCACCCTTGGGATGAGTCGTTTTACGTGACGAAGGGTCAGGTTCAGTTCATATGTGGCGGCCAGACGAGCACGTGCTTACCAGGAACGTTGGTCCATGTGCCTGGCGGTACAGTTCACGCCTTTAGCTTTGGCCCTGGCGGCGGTGAAATGTTGGAGGTCACGGCGAAGGACAGCAAAGCAATTCAAATGTTTTCTGCGCTGGACCGAGAAGTCCCGCCTGGACCTCCTGATGTCCCAAAGGCGATCGAAGTAGCCGGCCGATACGACGTCACATTTCATCTCTGAGCGTCGGAGTTGCCCAACCCATCATTCCACCTGACCGGCACGAAAAGCTGCGCAGGCCGGTGAATTTAGATGTTCAGTGAACGAAAGGTGCTTTATGCTGCCTCCCTTTCGCGTCAGAAAACCTAATCACAGTTACTGACTACTTCACCCCCGCCAAACACCATTCCTCCACATTCGAAACCCGGTACCAGCCCGAATTATTCATGGGCACTTCTGCTGCAATCACCGATCTGCTGCTGCGATACGCCTTGGAGTCAGGTGGGGGCAGACACTTCACGCGGGCCTGTCTCGACCGGCAATTTGCTGAGGCGGGCGCGGGGAAGGGTGTCAGGCCCCCTAGACTCTTCTTGCCAAAGACGTCCGTCGTCGATTCTCCAATTACCTTCCTCTGTTTCGTGCCCTTGACTCATTTTAAGGGGACATTCCCTATAAGTACGGCGCGCAGCCTATCCCGACCGGCTGATCATATGGATTATTGGATAAGCACAGGATTTTCCAGTCGAGTGGCCTTCCTTCTCAACCAGGCTATACTTCAGGGCAGACTGCAGTAGACTTAGTACTTGTGTTGTATCATGACGAAACGAAGGAAAGTGTTTCTATGGTTGGCCCTAGTTGTATCATTGCTCGCCACCGGCTACGCCGGGACGAGTTTTATTTTTTATGTTTGGCTCAGTGTTGCCGCACCGGAGCGTTGGCCAGCAGAAAGAGCGGCTCTTTGGGCATACAGTGCTCTGGGTTTGGCAGTTATGTTTTTGGGAGTTCTCATCTACTGCATTGTGTCGCTCATCAAAGAGGCCAACAGGCGCTATCGAGAAGAACAAAATACAACATAACCGGCTCGTACAAACGCAGAGGACGAGGACAGCGCACCATGGTTCCTGTTGTTTCTTGGACTGGTGTGACACACCTGTGCGTTAGGGTGCAGAGAGCTCTGGGCGGACGAACATGCGAAAGATCATGGCCCTAGGACAGGCGGTAGGTCGTAATGACATCGGTCGTATCGAAGTCATCTGTTGGGAGGCTCTAGAGAGCAACCCTCATGACGAAGTGGCCCTGATAATTCTAGCTGACACCTATTGGCGTAATCAGCAGCCCGAGAAAGCCTTGCCGCTTGTACAGCATGCCCTTGAAGTGGACGCAAACAACTTTCATGCTCTCCGAATTGCGGCAGTCGTTTACGCCGATCTCGGTGAGCATGCGACAGCGCACAAGCATGCCAAACGCCTTGCGACCATTAGCCCACCGATCTTTCCACCGACTAAGACGGCTTCTCGTGTCTTGGCCCCCTTTAAGTGGTTGGGGATGGTTCGTCGATTGGAAGAATTGATACAGCATGATGAGAAAGACGCTCGGAGCTCGTATACTGAATGGGTCCAATGGAGCAAAGAATATGTCTCTTGGTATGAGTCGCGGGAGCGAGGAAAGGCGTCATGAGCCATTGTGTGAGCTGATGGCTGTCTATTGGGGGGGGTGTGATTGGAATATCGTTATGCCCGAGGCTCCAGCTGTCGTGATCATGGGTTCAATCTCACAGAAGGTGACCATACACAACGCTTTTCCAGACAGAGGGTTCAAGCCATGAAGCTCAATTACTATCCCGATACCGATTCATTGTATATCGATCTTTCTGAGCAGCCGAGCGTCGAGAGCCGAGAGATTACTGAAGGTATCGTGCTTGATTACGATGCCGCAGGACATCTTGTGGGAATCGACATCGACAACGCCAGCCACAAGGTTGAGCTGAGGCAGCTTACACTCAGC
>JAOUPN010000264.1 GCA_029879905.1 Nitrospira sp.
GCTTGTGTGCTCAGCCTTTAATGCCGACTTCGACGGAGACCAAATGGCGGTCCATGTTCCGTTATCCGTCGAGGCTCAGGTTGAAGCCCGCGTGTTGATGATGTCCATCAATAATATTTTGTCACCTGCAAACGGCAAACCGATTGCGGTGCCGTCGCAAGATATGGTTCTTGGGTGCTATTGGCTGACTAAGGAACGGCTCGGCGTCAGAGGCGAAGGGAAGGTGTTCGGATCTCCGGAGGAAGTGCGGATTGCCTATGATGCACAAGCCGTCGATGAACACGCTCGGATCAAAGTGCGCATAGCAGGTGGGGTCGTGCAAACCACCGTCGGCCGGGTCTTATTGTCTGAAATCCTTCCGTCAGGTCTTCCATTTGCCATGGCCAATAAGCTCATGACGAAAAAGGAAATGACCAAGCTGATCGACTCGGTCTATCGCCAGACGGGACATCGGGATACCGTAGAATTTCTCGATAAGATCAAGGACATCGGGTTTACCTATGCGACGCGAGCCGGTGTGTCCATTTGCATCGATAATATGCATATCCCGACAAAAAAGACAGATTTTGTCGGCAAGGCACAACATGAAGTCAATGAAATCGAAAAGCAGTATTCCGAAGGTCTGATCACGAACGGCGAACGGTATAACAAAGTCATCGACATTTGGGCGCATGTGACCGAACAGGTTTCCAATGAAATGATGAAAGAGTTAGGTGCCGGTGGAGACCCCGGAAAGGAAGAATCCTTTAATCCTATCTTTATGATGGCGGACTCCGGTGCGCGGGGTAGCTCGCAGCAAATTCGCCAATTAGGTGGAATGCGCGGTTTGATGGCTAAGCCGTCGGGAGAAATTATCGAAACGCCTATCACCGCAAACTTCCGTGAAGGCCTCACCGTGTTGCAGTATTTTATTTCGACTCACGGCGCCCGCAAGGGTCTTGCCGATACTGCATTGAAGACGGCGAATTCAGGGTATTTGACTCGTCGTCTCGTCGATATCGCGCAGGATGTCATTATTAATGAGATCGATTGTGGCACTCACGACGGAATCTTTGTAAGCGCATTGGTCGAGGGTGGAGAGATCATTCAACCGCTAGAAGAGCGTGTCTTGGGTCGACTGGCTGCGGAAGATATCCGTGACCCCGTGACCGGTGAAATTATTGTGTCACGGAACGAAGAAATTCATGAGGACCTGACCAAGTCGGTCGTGGAAGCAGGAGTTGATCGAGTCAAAATTCGATCAGTTCTGACCTGTCAATCGCTTCGAGGGGTTTGCCGTGCGTGTTACGGCCGAGATCTCGCACGTGGACGTTTGGTGGAAAAGGGAGAGCCTGTCGGCGTCATCGCCGCTCAATCGATCGGTGAGCCGGGAACGCAGTTGACGATGCGGACGTTTCATATCGGTGGAACAGCGAGTAAAGTCGTCGAGCAGACGGTTCTCGAAGCCAAGCATGCGGGTCGGATAAAATTTATGAGCTTCGACGCGAAAAAGAATGCCGACGTCCATAACTCGGGGATTGCGGTACGGAATAAGGAAGGGGAATGGGTCGTCATGAATCGCAATACGAAAATCGCGATCATCGACGACAGCGGGAGAGAACGGGAAAAATATCCCGTCGTCTACGGAGCCAAGATCAAGATCAAAGACGGGGATCCAGTCACGGTCGGTCAAAAGCTGGTAGAGTGGGACCCCTACTCCTTGACCATCCTGACCGAAGTCGGTGGGAAGGTGGCGTTTGGTGACATCGTTGAAGGTGTCACCATGAAGGAAGAGTTTGATGAAGTGACCGGGTTGTCACGCAAAGTCATCATCGAGCATTCCGGAGCAACCTTGCGCCCCCGCATTTCAATTAAGGACGACAGCGGAAAGACTGCTAAGGTGCCCAGCGGATCGAATGTGGTTGCCAGATACTTATTGCCGGTCGGGGCCCACATCTTTGTCGAGAAAGGGGCTGTGGTGCATCCCGGTGATGTTTTGGCGAAAATTCCGCGGGAAACCACGAAGACAAAAGATATCACCGGTGGTCTGCCTCGCGTCGTCGAATTATTTGAGGCGAGGAAGCCTAAGGAGCAGGCGGTCATAACCGAGATCGACGGGGAGGTCTCCTACGGAGGATTTGTTAAGGGGCAGCGAAAAGTGTTGGTCGATAATAAGTTGGGAGACGTGAAAGAGTACTTCATTCCCAAGGGCAAGCATGTCAACGTGCATGAAGGTGATTGGGTGCGCGCAGGGGAACCGCTGATGGACGGATCGGCGAATCCTCACGACATTCTTGACGTGCTTGGTCCGAATGAGTTGCAGAAGTATCTTGTGGATGAAGTGCAGGACGTCTATCGGCTCCAGGGCGTGTCGATCAACGACAAGCACATCGAAATTATCGTTCGACAAATGCTGCGAAAGGTCAGGATTGAAGATCCGGGCGATACGCAATTTCTGCCAGGAAGCCAGGTCAGTAAAACGTCGTTTGAATCGGAAAACGAACGTGTGCTTGAAAAAGGCGGAAGCCCCGCGTTAGGGAAGCCGGTTCTCCTTGGTATTACCAAGGCAGCGTTGACGACCGATAGCTTTATCTCTGCGGCCTCGTTCCAGGAGACGACGCGTGTATTGACGGAGGCAGCCATTAACGGCCGCGAAGATAATTTGCTGGGGCTTAAGGAGAATGTCATCGTCGGGCGATTAATTCCTGCAGGGTCAGGGTTTGAAGAGTATCGCGATACGTTTGTGGTGAGTGAAAAACCGGAGGCAGGCGAAGGAGTTCAGGTCGGTGGATCCGTGGCTACTCCTTCAGGTGCACCGGTGGCCGTTACCGGCGGTGAGGGTTCGTTGTAGGAAAAACAGCGACCACACCTCTCTTGACACGGGATGAGAACATCATTATAATCGCCCGTCTTTGTGCGGATAGGTCAGAGGCGCTCGACAAAATCGGAAGGTTGAAGCGGAATGCCGACAATAAATCAGTTGGTCCGAAAAGGAAGAAATCTGGTCAAGGCAAAGACGAAGAGTCCTGCCTTGAAATCTTGTCCTCAAAGGCGAGGGGTCTGTCTTCGTGTGTATACGACAACGCCGAAGAAGCCGAACTCGGCTCTCAGGAAAGTGGCTCGTGTTCGGTTGACGAACGGAATGGAAGTGACCACGTATATTCCTGGTGTGGGGCATAACCTTCAGGAGCACTCGATTGTTTTGGTGCGTGGAGGTCGTGTCAAGGACTTGCCGGGCGTTCGGTATCACTTGGTGCGTGGTGCGCTTGATGCCGTCGGTGTGGCTGATCGTAAGCAGAGTCGTTCGAAGTATGGGGCTAAACGCCCGAAGTAGTCTGGCGATGTCTGTATTGTTGATGTGATGTGTAGGGACCGCTTAAGTGGCGGTGAACGGGTAAACGATGCCTCGAAGTAAATTTGTTGGTCACCGTGAAGTACTCCCTGATGTCCGCTATCGTGACAAGCTTGTCGGGAAGTTCATTAATGCGTTGATGAACGGCGGGAAGAAGAGTACGTCTGAGCGAATATGTTATGGGGCGTTTGACCTCATTCAGGAAAAAACCGGCGGCGATCCCTTGAAGGTGTTCCGGGCTGCCATCGACAATGTAAAGCCGATCGTGGAAGTGAAGTCTCGGCGGGTAGGTGGTGCTTCGTATCAAGTACCTGTTGAGATTAGACCGTCGCGCCGTATCTCTCTTGCGCTCCGTTGGTTGTCGCAGTACGCGAGGACTCGTGGTGCGAAAAGTATGAGAGAGAAGCTTGCTGCTGAATTGTTGGATGCGGCAAATAACACGGGGGCTGCGGTGAAGAAGCGGGAAGATGTGCATCGCATGGCGGAAGCGAACAAGGCGTTCGCGCATTATCGCTGGTAATATCGTTCTGCGCTGCAGTTAGGCCGTGCTGCAACCCAAGGGGGTGCGGGGTCGCTTTGGGGTGCAGCAGTGTTTGCGGCTTGGCTTGCGGCGCAAATGTTTTTATAGAGGATTCACGTGGCTCGTCAAACGTCATTAGAGAATACGCGCAACATCGGAATTATGGCGCACATCGACGCCGGAAAGACGACGACCACCGAGCGCATCCTGTTTTATACGGGCCTCACGCATAAGTTGGGTGAGGTGCATGAGGGTGCGGCGACGATGGATTGGATGGAGCAAGAGCGTGAGCGAGGAATTACCATCACGTCTGCGGCGACCACCTGTTTTTGGAAGAATAAGCGAATTAATATTATCGATACTCCTGGCCACGTAGATTTCACCATTGAAGTCGAGCGATCGCTCAGGGTGCTTGACGGGGCCGTTGCGGTCTTTGATTCTGTTCAGGGAGTGGAGCCTCAATCGGAGACAGTATGGAGGCAGGCTGATAAGTATCGTGTTCCGCGTATCGCTTTCATGAATAAGATGGATCGGATCGGTGCGGATTTTTATTTTTGTGTTCAGACGATCATCGATCGACTTGGTGCGAATCCTGTGCCTATCCAGATTCCCATCGGTCGTGAAGCCGATTTTCGTGGTTCCATCGATCTTGTGACGATGAAGGCGTATGTCTACGATACGGAGACGCTTGGTGCGACCTATATCGTGGAAGATATTCCTGCTGATATGTTGGATAAGGCGACCGAGTATCGTGAGAAGCTGGTAGACGCAGTCGCTGAATTCGATGATCAGGTTATGGAGAAGTACCTCAACGGGCAGCCCTTGACTGAGGAGGAGATTCGTCGGGCTATTCGTGCGGGTACGATTGCGATGAAGGTGACACCTGTTTTGTGCGGATCGGCGTTTAAGAATAAAGGCGTGCAGCAATTGCTGGATAATGTTATCGAGCTCCTTCCTTCACCCTTGGATATCCCTCCCGTGATCGGAGTGGATCCGAATACAAATGAAGAGGTTGAGCGAAAGGCGTCCGACGATGAGCCGTTCTCTGCATTGGCCTTTAAGATTATGTCTGATCCATTTGCGGGCCAATTAACATACTTCAGGGTCTATTCTGGTTCTCTGAAAACCGGTACCCCGGTTTTGAACGTGACCAGGGGGACGAAGGACCGTATCGGTCGTCTCCTGAAGATGCACGCAAATAAGCGAGAAGAGATCAGTGAGGTCTATGCCGGGGATATTGTTGCGGCAGTCGGGCTCAAGGGGGCATCGACCGGAGATACCTTGTCTGATGAGAAGCAGCCGGTTTTGTTGGAGGTCATGAAGTTTCCTGAGCCGGTTATTTCCATGGCGATTGAAC
>JAOUPN010000265.1 GCA_029879905.1 Nitrospira sp.
AGGTGCTGGAGGATGCGGAATTACTGCGTGAACGTATCAATGTCACGGTCACGAGTCTCTTGGGACTGCTTGGGGTCGAAGCCGATCCGATCCAAAGCCGCGAGCATATTCTGCTGTCGACGATTCTCGATCAAACGTGGAAGAGCGGAGCGGATCTCGATCTGGGCTCATTGATCCATGCCATCCAATCGCCGCCCATATCAAAAATCGGGGTCATGGATGTGGAATCGTTTTTCCCGGCCAAAGATCGATTCGCCCTGGCAATGAAACTCAATAATCTGCTGGCGGCGCCCGGATTTCAGATGTGGATGGAGGGGGAGCCTCTCGATGTTCAATCGCTGCTCTATGCACCCTCCGGCAAGCCGCGCCTCGCGATCGTGTCCATTGCACATCTCAACGATGCCGAGCGGATGTTTTTCGTCGCACTCTTGTTGAGCCAAATGGTCGGGTGGATGCGAGCGCAGACCGGTACGACAAGTCTGCGGGCGCTTTTGTACATGGATGAAATCTTCGGCTACTTCCCGCCTGTCGCCAACCCACCGTCGAAATTGCCGTTGATGACGCTGCTTAAACAGGCCCGTGCATTCGGACTGGGAGTCGTGTTGGCCACGCAGAATCCGGTGGATCTCGACTACAAGGGACTGGCCAACATCGGCACCTGGTTTATCGGGCGACTCCAAACCGAGCGTGATAAGGCCCGTGTGTTGGAGGGTTTAGAGGGTGCCTCGGCCCATTCCGGACAGCAGTTCGACCGAAGTCGCATGGAGCAGGTTTTAGCGGGATTAGGCAGTCGGATATTTCTGCTGAACAATGTGCATGAGGATGAACCGGTCATGTTCGAAAGCCGCTGGTGCTTGTCCTATCTTCGAGGACCGTTGACCAAGACACACATCAAACAATTGATGGACCAACGAAGACGTGAAACGTTAAACGTGAAACGTGAGACGGAAGACGTTTCTCACTCAGCACTCAGTCCTCAGCACTCAGCACTGCCATCGCGTCCAATGTTGCCGCCCGATGTGCCGCAGTATTTTGTGCCGTTACGGGGATCCAAACCGGACGGTACGGAGTTGGTCTATGCGCCGAGGCTCCTCGGATCGGCTCAGGTCCGATTCTCCGATGCGAAGAACGGGATTGAGACATCAGAGGATGTCACCAGGCTGGCCTCGATGACGGATGGAGCCATGGCCGTCGATTGGGATCAGTCGAGCGCGACGGAACTCGTTGTCAAGGATTTGGAGCAGAGCCCGGAAGCAGGCGTACAGTTTCTCCCGCTGCCGGCGATCGCCGGCAAGGCGAAATACTATGCTACATGGACCAAGGACTTCGGAAACTGGCTGTTTCGCATGCAGACGTTGGAACTGTTGATGAGTCCCAGTGTGAAGGGCGTCTCAAAGCCGGGAGAGTCCGAACGTGACTTTCGAGTGCGATTGCAGCAGACAGGCCGTGAACGGCGTGATCAGGCGGCGGATGTGTTACGTCGGAAATTTGCGCCCAAGATTGCCGTGCTGCAAGAGAAACTCAGAAGGGCCGAGCAGCAGAAAGACAAACAGGAGGCCGAATCAAGAGCCAGCCAAGTCCAAGCGGCCATCTCGGTCGGGGCTTCCATTCTCGGCGCATTTCTGGGACGCAAGACCATCAGCTCCGCAAACATCGGACGAGCCACGACGGCCATCCGTGGTGCGGGTCGTGTCTTAAAAGAAAACCAGGATGTCGGACGGGCGGCAGAGAATGTCGCGGCCGTGCAAGGGCAACTGGCCGATCTCGAAGCGCAATTTCAGGCCGAGAGCGAGGCGATGGCTGCGGCAATCGACCCAGTGCATGAAATCTTTGAGACAGTGGTTGTCAAGCCGACTAAGTCCAATATTGTCGTCAAACTCGTGGCACTCGTCTGGCTGCCGTATCGGCGGGATCGATCGGGTACGATGATTCAAGTCTGGTGATCATGCGGGAGTCCTCAGTTGACGAGAGGGCGATTCCTACTGGGTCATGTCGACCAACGGAAAAACTCTATGTGTCTCTCAAGGGCCAAGATTTCTTACTGCATTCGAAATGACAGAGGGTTCCACGTCTGACATGTTGACCGCCTTGCAGCAGAAGCGAGTATGAACGATGCAGGATAGCACCGTCGTCCCTCGATAGCCGCAGATCAGATTGGAAAATTCGACGGTATTCCGTGTGCCCATGCCCGATACCTATCGGTCGGCATCGAGCCGTATTCTCCCGGTGGGGTCATTCCATTTCTTATCCATTGTTCTTCGTTAAGTTTCACCGGCCGTCGGCCGACAGAGAACTGTTGTGACCTATGTGGCGTTGCCGCTATTCGAAGGGGTATGCGCGAAGAGGATAGGTCCGCAGTATTTCCTCACGAGAAAGAAACCATGGAGCGCATACGACATGGCGTGCGATCGTCAGCCTACCGTGTTGATTATTGAAGATGACCCATCGTTACGCGCCTCGATGCAACGGACGCTTCGAGGACAGCGGTATCGCATCTTGGAGGCCGGAGAAGGCGGCGAGGGGATGAAGATGCTTGAGACGCATCCCGTCGATGTCGTGCTGGTCGATATGTTTATGCCGGGGAAAGAAGGGGTCGAGACGATTCGTGATATCGGTAAATCGTACCCGAACGTCAAGATCATCGCGATGTCCGGCGGAGGGACAAAAGGAGAGATCGGTGTGCTGCTTGTGGCCAAGGCCATGCGGTGTCATCAGACCCTTGTGAAACCGTTTTCGGGAGATGATCTCATTAACGCCATAGAAGCGCAGTTATCATGATGCCATTCATCCTGAGTATTGGAGCGGATCATTGAAGGCGACGTTCAATCGGTATCGATGGCTGCCGTTCAACATGATCGCCATGACCGTTGTGGCCGGCGGCATCATTCTGTTTGGTCTCTCGAAGTTGGAGAATTATCTTGTCGATCGGACCGGCCGGGATTTGCAATGGGTGTCCATGGAAATCGCCGAGAAAATCGATTTGCTGCTGGCCGAACGCCTTGGCGACATGCAGTTGATTTCAGGCCTTCTTTCAAAGGTGAACAGTGAGAAGCGGGTACAAGAATGGAATCGGCACTTTGAGCAGCTTCGAGAGGCCTATCCCATTTATGCCTGGATCGGTGTGCTGGATAAGGCGGGCAGAGTCGTCGCTGCAACGGATTCCAAGACGATCGGGAAGGAGGTCGTGGGTGCGCAATGGGAAGGATCGAGAAACACAAACGCTTCCGTTACCATTCAAGAATATCAACGCGATCCCCTGGTAGATGGGTACAAGACGATCGGGTTCGCTGCGGCGGTCACATCGAGTGGCGTGCAGGGCAGTATCGGATCCTTTGAGGGGACCATCGTCACTCGAATCAAGCTCTCGGAGCTTGATGCCATGGTCACGCGCTCGCTTCGCGAGATGAGAGAGAAGATGCAGTCCCGCCAGGGCATGGAATATCAGGTCATCAACAGACATGGTGGGGTTCTGATCGAATCACTTCGTCAGGACAATGGGAATACCAATTTGATCAAGCTCGGGGTGAAGTCGGCGAAGTATGCGACGACCGGGGAAACGGGGTTTGTCATCGAACATCATGCACGCCGGGCGGTTCAGGTTCTGACGGGCTATGCGCCGATTCCGGAACGAGAGGATTTCCCGCCGTTGGGATGGGGCATCCTTGTTCGAGTCGACCACCTTGATGTGCTCGGGCCGATTCGTGAAATGGTCCGTACGATCACGTGGTGGGGCGTGGCGACCTTCATCCCCATGTGGATCCTGCTCATTTGGACGATGCGACAATTGCGTGCAGAATGGCAGCAAACAGTCGAGGCACAACAGGCCTCAGAGGAGGCGCATAATCTTATCCAATCGGTATTGGATAATGCATCGGATGCGCACATCATTCTCAATGAAGGCGGCATAGTGAAGGGGTGGAATCCGAAAGCAGAGGCGGTGTTCGGATGGTCGGCCGAAGAGGCAATGGGTCGGCTCATGGCCGACCTATGCCACGCGCCGACCGATCGAAAACAGTCGGCCGGAAAGGATCTAGGGGCGGTGCTGACAATCGGAGTCAGGCGGATGCTGACAGAGCGAACTACGTACGACTGTTGGCGTAAAGACGGGAACCTGTTCCCTGTCGATGTCTCCATGACGGCAGTCAGGGGTCCCCATGGATTTCAGTACAGTATCTTTGCCCGGGACATTACGGAGCAGAAGCAAGAAGACTGGTACAAGAACGCTGAATTCCAGATTGCCGAATTGCTTTTGATCAACTCGTCGTTAGAGGGCGCGAGTCGGGCCGTGATCCGGACACTCTGCCAGATGTTCGAGTGGAAGGTGGGAGTCCTATGGCTTATCGATGAGAATAAGGAATCCTTGGGATATGTCGAAGGGTGGCATGTTGCCGATGAAGGGTTGGAGGCGTTTCTTGACGAGAGCCAACACATCAGATTCAAACCGGGAGAGGACCTTCCCGGCAAGGTCGTGGCAAGCAAGAAAGTGGAATGGGTCAAGGATGTGGGGACCGAGAAATCCTGTGCCAGGTCTACGGTGGCTATGCGGTTGGGTCTACATGGAGCCTGTGCCGTTCCCATCAAGATTCAGGGCAAGGTGCGGGGCGTGATCGAGTTTTTCTCCAATGCCATGAGGGAACCGGACCAGCAGTTGCTGAACTTCTTCTCCGGTCTTTCGACGCAGTTCTCTCACTATTTTGCCCGGGAGGTTATGCAACAGCAGCTAGAGACGTCGGAAGCGCGGTTTTCGGGGATGGTCCAGATGGCGGACGATGCCATCATCAGCATTGATGACGCGCAACGGATTGTCGTGTTCAACCGGGGGGCAGAAACGATCTTTGACTATACGGCGGAGGAGGTGGTAGGGCGGTCTCTCGACGTGCTGCTGCCTGAGGAGTTGCGTGCGAGTCACCGGCATTCGGTGAACGCGTTTGCGGGGAGCGGCCTGACCTCAAAGTCCATGGCCGATCGGCGGGAAATCCAGGGACATCGGAAAAACGGCGAGGCCTTCCCCGCCGAAGCCAGCATCGCCAAAGTCACCGTGAAGGGGGAGACCACCTACACGGTCATTCTCCGAGACATTTCGAAACGGAAACGAGAAGAAGAAGCCCTCAGAGCGTCGAAACATCGGGCGGAGGAGCTGGTCAACCAGAAGCGGACGCTGTTGGCG
>JAOUPN010000266.1 GCA_029879905.1 Nitrospira sp.
CGGGCATGTCTTTCAAACTGAAGGGTAGGACAACGGTCAAGTAGCAGCGAATCATTCACGCCTTCAATCGGTTAGAGACCTTCCAACGTCTTGTATCTCCTGTCCGGGTATGTCCATGTTCAAACGCCTGCGCACGTGGAGCCGTCTCTTTATAGGGCTGTTTGGTGCTGTCCTTGTTCTGATGGTGCATCAGCCGGTGTCGGCCGGTTGGGTGGCGGTCGAGAAAGACTATCTCGATCCAGGGCTGCGGACGGTGTACGTCGATGTCGATACGATCATCAGGGAGGGAAAGGATGTCACCGTCTGGCAATTGACCGACTATAGCGTTATGCAGGGGAGTGCCGGATTCGGCCCCTTCATGATGAGCCCTCACCGGTTTTTCTCAACCACCACACAGAAACACATCGACTGTGAGATTAAGCATGTGCGATTGCTGTGGTACACTGAGTTTTTGTACCACATGGGAACCGGTCCGGCATCCGACGGCTATGTGGATACGGAGAGGTGGATGCCGATCGAGCCTGAAACCATCAATCATGCTCTGTGGGAACTGTTCTGCGTCAATCGGTAACGTGCTGGTCCGCATTCTGCTCATGAAAGGGAGGTGCATATGCAGCTGATTGATCTCCGTCGTTCGATGCCACTCATGCTGATCATGGTGCTGGTGATGTTCGGGTGTGATCAGGAAAAGCCGTCGTCTCAGGCCCAGCCGTCTCAACAGGAATCGGTTGTGGATCAGGCCGCACGACAGGCAGTCGGTGCCATACAGGCCCCGATGGACAAGGCGAGGGGAGTAGAAGAGACGCTCGGGCAAGCTGCAGACCGTACCGCTGAAACGGTCAACAGTCCGGGAGAGTAGTACGTATGTCGGACGTGTGTGAAGAACAGTGGTTTCATGTCTTGTCTCCCATTCGTTATCGGTTATCCGATCGGTATTCCATGTGTACCGTCGACCCTACGCGATGAAACTGAGGCTCTAGCCCTGAGTGTATGGCGTAGGGTTTCTACAGCAAGAGACAAGGATCGAGGGCAGTTTTTGATCATGAGCCATCCACGATACGCCCTTCATCCTGTTTGTTCGTATGTGATAGGCATCGATCTTTAGAGATGGTATCACCCGCTTTCGCAGGAAGTCACGGCTGTATGGCCTTCGAAGCCGAACGGCTTCCAGCCTTCGTAGCCTGTCGGTTACTTCGGCGGAGTAGGCTCGGCGAGGTATCGCCGAAGACTAAGTGCATGGCCAATTGGCTGCAGAACGCGTTATGATGCGCTGCTTTGTTCTTCGTAGAAATGAATTAGAGGGGATACGAGTATGGATGTGGACGCTTCGTCTCGGCGGTTGATTGCGATCGGGTGCATCGTGGCTGGGGTCGGTGTAGCAGCCGGGGCGTTCGGTGCCCATATGCTCAAGACCATATTGGAGCCGCCGATGTTGGCCGCCTATGATACGGGAACCCGCTATCAGATGTACCATGCCTTCGGCATGATTCTGGCTGGAATTTCGGCAAGAGCGTTCAACGATCCGCGGCTGGTGACGGCTGGGTGGTTTTTCGTCGCAGGGATGGTGATGTTTTGCGGCAGTCTTTATGGGATCGCTCTGGCGGAGATCAAGTGGTTTGGCCCGATCACGCCGCTTGGCGGTCTGACATTTATCGTTGGGTGGAGTCTCTTGGGTTGGCGTATATGGCGAGGGGCCAGTAGGGGAGAGGGGAAAGGTTTAGCTGCAGGCTGAGGCTCAGGTCAAGGTCGAGGCTGAGGTCAAGGTTGAGGCTTAGGATACGGAAAATCAGAATTGCTGTCCCGATGATTTCCTTAGCCTAAACCTGAGCCTCAACCTTCCTTCCCTATCCGTTACGATTGGCAGTCGGCAGTGCGTTTCCCGACGATTGATCCCCAACCGCCTGTGTTATTTACAAACGATCCTTCAATCCGCAAGATATCTTTCGGCCCGCCTTTTTTATGTCCTTCCTTGACGAACAGCAGGCTGTCTTCTTGTACGTACCCTTTACGTTCCCAACGTAGGTAAATACTGTCGCCGAGGACGATCGTTTCGGCCGGCAGGGGAATATCGGACCCCACGATGCCTGGAGGGGGAAAGAGCATCGCCATCTTCTGTTCTCTGTGGTTCTGGTGGTTATGCAATGTCCATTGCCATGTCCCACACAGGCGTGCCAGTCCTCTAGTGTGACGGACTCTGTCTTTCCATCCCGCGAGCGACCACCACGCGTCCAGCGCGAGGTCCTGAGCGTCAGATGCCAGCTGATGGGCAGCAAGGAGCAGGTCCGTCCGTGGTGTGTGAGTCGACGTCGGCGAGGCATCGCCAGGGGACTGTTCGGTCAATAGCCGAAGGAAGTTCGGCAGACCCGGCAAACGGCCTGTGTTCTCCAACCACTCTTGCTGTGCGGATGAAGGAACAGACGGCAGCGGTTCGGCTGAAGGCGATGGTGACGGTACGTGATAGATCGATTCGGCCAGATGCCAGGTCGTTAGTGCCGCCATGAGTTCATGGGTGGACTGCACCATCTCATCCAAGCCCAATTCTTTCGTCATCTGAGACGAGAGCCCTTTTGCGCCAAGGATACCTGACGCATCCTGTAAGCCGAGGGAGGGGCTGACCTTTGAGAGGAACAAGGTCATCGCACCGGCATTCGAGTCGAGTGCGGCGAGATCGTCTCCTTGTTCGGTCACCACTTTGGAGAGCATGCTCGGCGAAACTTTTTCGGCGGAGAATGCCGCTGTAGGCGTCAGGAGAGAGGATGCTGCAGCCAACAGGAGGATTCCCACTCCAAGCAGCTTGTGTTGGCTGTGCGTTGGCTTGGCTCTCATCATCGTGCCGGCGGTCGAGTACTGTTTCCTTATGTTCCCTGGAAACACGTTTTGAGGAAGGCGGCGGTGCGTTCCCAGGCCAGTGAGGCATCGTCGGCTCTGTAGACCGAGGGTTTCATGTCGTTACAGAAGGCGAGTGATGCGTCAGGGTATAGATGGACTTCGGCCCGTTTCCCAAAGTCCGTGGCGGCCGTACGTAAGGCGTCAGTCTCTTCTTGCGTTGTCCATGTGCTTTGCCCCGCCTGATGATAGAGGACGGGCGATGACAGGTTTTTCAGCAATTCAAGCGGTTGAAGGATCTTTCCATAATAAGACACGGCCGCATGGAGGCGCTTACGATGGCAGGCAAAGCGCAGGGCATATGAACCGCCCATACCGTAGCCGACGACGCTGTGGATGTTCCGTTTTGCTATGGTGCGGGTGTTGAGATATTCGCAGCAAGAATTGATGTCTGTCAGAACGTCTGCCTCGATTTGTTTATCCATTAATGCGGCAGCCACGTCATCATTTGCGGTGACCATCCCCCCCAATCGACCGTACAGATTGGGTACGATGACCATATAGCCTTCGCAAGCCAACTTGGCCCCGAGATCCTTCATTTGCCCGGTGAGCCCCCACCAGTCATGGAGTAGGACCAAGCCGGGATATATGCCCTTTTCCTGCGGCCAGAACAACAGGCTGTCGATCTGATGCTCTTTCGGCATCCTCGTTCTGAAATAGGGGTCGACCATTTGATCGGAGTGTGTGGGAATCGGGGCTCCGCTGGGAAATCGGGCGGTCCCTGTTCCGATTTGTTGTAATGTAAACGGCGGAGAATGTGTCATCGTCATAATATCTCGACTATAGGGAGCCACTCGCGAGAATGTCAATGGACAACACGGAGTTTCAAGGTTCAAGTGGCAAGGCTCAAGTTTTATGATGGAACAGCGAATGAGAGACGCGAAACGGTCAATCCTCGTTCTAGTCTGTGATACATTTCATACTAATGGGCCACGTAGGGTACTCTATCGACGACGACGGTGGAAACGTTCATGCAAGAGGTGAGGAAACATGAGCACAAAACCCATCGGACTCGGATTGATCGGTGTCGGGCGTCATGGGATGCGCTATGCCCGGCATATCGTGGAGGATCTCCCTGGCGCGGTTCTTAAAGCCGTCAGCCGTCAGCACCCTCAGCGGGGACTCGACCTTCCAAGTGCCGGCCTGGTCAGGGTCTATGGAGATGCGCAGTCCTTGATCGATGATCCCTCGGTCGAGGCCGTGATTGCCGTGACGCCGCCGGTCTGTTCTCCTGATATCTGTCGGTCGGCGGTTCGCGCTCGTAAGCCGTTATTGGTTGAAAAACCCCTGGCGGTGTCGGCGTCCGATGCCCGGACCATGGTGACGGCGGCTCGACAAGCCGGTGTTCCGTTGATGACGGCGCAGACGATGCGGTTTGATGCGGCGATTCAGGAACTCTATGCGCAGCGAGAACGTATCGGCCGACCAGAGTTGCTGTTGTTGACCAGCCATGTCGAGCCGAAAAAGACGGCTCCCGACCATGCCGATGGGTATGGGAAGCGGGGAGCCTTGTTGGAAATCGGTGTTCATGTGTTGGATTTAATTCGTTTTGTGACCGGAGAAGAGGTCAAAGAGGTGTCATGTCACATGGACCATATCCCTCCGACGGCGCCGGAAATCGTCGTGTCGGCCCGGTTGGTGACGCAAGGGGGAGTCGTCTGCCTCCTGGATGTGGCTCGGTTGCCGGACGAGCGAGTGGGTGTCGTCGAATGGATCGGATCGCAGGGACGAGTCGTTGCGGATTGGCCGCAGGGCCGATTTCGGTGGATCAACAGTGCGGGTAAGATTGAGGAAAAGGAGTTTCCTCCGTCCAAGACAGTGCTCTCAACGTTGAGGGCATTTCTCCAGGGGGTGGAAGAGGGGACTCCCATGCCGATTACTGGTGAGGATGGCTGTCGTGCTGTTGAAATTGCGGATGCCTGCTATCGTTCGGCCGAAGCAGGCGGCGCACTGATTGTACTGTAAGAATCAGGGGAATGGTGTGAGGTTCAGGTTGAGGCTAAGGTTGAGGTTAAGATTCAGACCGAGGTTAAGATGGATTAAAAAGGTTGAGGTTTAGACTACGGTTACATACCGACCGAATTGCCGTCTCGATTGTTTCCTTAGCCTAAACCTGAGCCTTGACCTTCCTTGCAAGTCCTCTAGTCCGCCACAATGTGGGTGTCGGTTTCCTCGACTCCATCAATGGTGTGAACCTTGCTGATGACGACATCAGACAGGGCGCGTTCGTCTTGCACGCCGATAAACACGAAAATATCCGGTCTCCCGAAG
>JAOUPN010000267.1 GCA_029879905.1 Nitrospira sp.
CGATATGTAATGGCCTAAATTCATACGAGTCAGGCCAGAAACCAGATTAACCACAAAAAACGGAAAGATCGGAATCAGGCGAATGGTCAGGAGGTAATGGAAGGCATCACGGGCGATACCTTCCTGCAGTGGGCCCAGCCATGTACCGAACTTGTTCTCAACCCAGTCCCGCAGCAAATACCGTGCAACAAGAAATGCACAGACCGATCCGGTAGTCGCTCCGATGTTGACCCAAACGGTGCCCAATATACTTCCGAAGAGAAATCCTCCGGCCAGGGTGAGAATCACCGCGCCGGGAAGAGCCAGAGCGGCCACAATAACATAGGCAAGGATGAACAAGATAACCGAGGCGACATCATGCAGTTCGGCAAATGCCAGCAGTTGATCGCGATTACGTTTGAGGGCGTCCAACGAGAGATATTGTCCGAGGTCGAAATAGAAGAACGCACTGATGGCACAGACAATGAGGAGAACAAGAAGCGTTTTCCCTCTGGTAAACCCCGTTGCTGGTTCGGCCGTTTGACTTCTGTTTTGCATTGCCACCTGGTTCTATATCATGAGGGGCGCTGGAACGGCCTGTCAACGTCAGTCAACGATATGCCTGGACACCGGTCACGGTTTTCTTGAGGCAGATGAGAGTAGTGAAGCTCCACGGCCTGCGCCTACTTCGCCAAAATAGTTCGGCTACGAAGGCCAAACAGCCGGGCTTCCTGCGAAGGCGGGTGAATGGATACACACCTCCGAGCCATAGAGAGGTAGGAACTTGGCCTTATACCAAGGAAAACAGATTCTCTGGATTTTCTTACTGATTGGGGTCACGCATGGCGGCGGCAAATCCCCCGAGGGCGTTGGTGACTCGCTCCAAGAATTGTGGCTCCGAGCGGCAGACCAGCGATGCGCTCTCGGTGTCCGCATCTACGTCTGCAAGAGACAGGCACGCCTGTTGCTGCGGTTCAACAGTATGAGAGGAGGAGGACGTTCCTGGACTCGCACAGCCGAATGTAAGCACGATCAGCAGAAGCGCTAAGGTACTTGCAGGCATACCACAATCTCCCTGGGCGATGAAAAGATGTTTCTTCTCATGCTTGTATCGGCCGATTTCACTGGAAATTGAGCAGGGAGGAGACACAACTCCTATTTCCAATGGCGATTGCTTAAGTCACGATCAATGTCCAAACGACTGGTCGCCCGTTCAAGTGGATCAAGAACGCCGTCCTGATTCTTGTCAAGTTCCTGGAAGTGATCGACTCTTACGTCTCGGGCTCTGGGATTTGGCACTGCTCCGCGTTGCTGACCGGAGCTCGGATCGTATCGCCGTGGCGTCTCCAGTATTCCGTGATAGGACAAGTCTTGTGTGATCGTTCGCTGGGCATGCGCATGCTTGGCCTTTCGAGTCTTTTTCCGGACACCCGCCGACCGTTTGGACCGAGTGGCTGACTTTTTCCCTCGTATAGTTGAGACGCTAGGATTGGACTTCAGGGATTTACCTTTCCTCGCCGTAAGAAATGAAGAAAATCGGGATCCGGATTCATCGAAATCATTGAATTGCTGCGTTATGTTGTTCATGTTGAAAACCACAGGTGTCGCATTCGCTGGGCCTGGCGATGCCATGCTCACAGAGGCTGTCATCATGAGAAGGCACAACAGTTGGGGGCCGTAGGAGAACAGTGTTATCCCTCCAGGTCTTTCCATTATTCTGTCATGGTGTCCTCTAAGTGTAGCAGGTAGCATAATGATGCGAAGTCTTGAATAATCATGAGGAATTTGCACATGCCTTCGAGGAAGCCCTGGCCGGCCGCCCAGGGTAACCGAATCACTTTCCCCACCTAAACGGAGTCCGTAGAGCTCTCCCCTACCGTGCTGAATACCAAGGGGTAGAGGTTGCCATGAAGGCTCTCCGTCACGTAAGGTGGCTGTGCTGTGAGGTGATATGGACGACCAGAATTCCCTGACCAAAGCAAAAGAGCAGTGGGCGAGAGCCAGACGAGGGGGTGAAGAGCGCGAGGTCTTCTATGAAGGCGATGAGCGGCTTCCGCCCGGGCAACACCTTGTTGAGACCTGGCCCGTCCTGGATCTTGGGATCAAACCTGATATCCCTTTATCCGAATGGACCGTAACCATCGGCGGGTGTGTGGAGGCTCCCGTGACCTGGACCTGGGAGGAGTTTCTTGCGCAACCCCAATGTCGAAATGTCTCTGATTTTCATTGCGTGACCTCCTGGAGCCGGTTTGACAATGAATGGAAAGGGGTGCAGTTCAAAGACCTCATCTTGGCCGTCAAACCGTTACCCTCGGCCAAGTTCGTCCTTTTCAAATCCTACGATGAGTATACGACCAATCTGCCGCTGGAAGCCTGTGACGACGATGATGTGCTTCTTGCGCACACATGGAATGGTCATGCACTCTCAAAAGAACATGGAGGGCCGGTCCGCGTCATCATTCCGAAACGGTACGCATGGAAAGGGGCAAAATGGGTGAAGGAGATTACGTTTTCAGAAAATGATGTGAAGGGATTCTGGGAGGTTCGCGGGTATTCCAATACGGCATTTCCGTGGAAGAACGATCGATATGGGTGACAACATCATAGGGTTCTCCTTCAGCCGGATGGATCAGGATCTTCCTCTCCCCCGATGTGCCCCATGATCATTTTCGGTGCGCTGTTTCCTTACTCATGTCTATGACGGACTTCTCCGCCAATCGGAGACTTTTCAATAATGTGGGGATGTGCTCTTGCACCGTGAGATTGAAATTGATCGTAGGACTCTTCTTCAGAGCAGGATTTTTCCCTTCTAATTGCGCAGAGAGAAACAGCGTGCCGTTCTGCGCATAGTCCACACCGACCTGAAGCTGCGTGTAATAAAAATTACTCAACGCTTGTGTCATTGAATGCAGATCCGCATCGGTTTCAGAGGGTACTTTTACTGATTCCGTCGCTGCCCCATAGCGAATCACACCTCCGGGAGATATCGCCGACAATGTGCCCTCTTGTATGCTAAGCCCTCCCGGTGCGAACGAAACCGGCAATGTGCCATGAAGAAAGCCGGTGCCCTGTAACTCCCGATTATGTTCTACACGTAAAATTTCGGCCAGATCCATATTGTGCATCGTCAAAACCATGCGATGCGTGGGTTTCGAAAAGTCTGCCACCAGTCCTGGGCTCGTGATGGTTCCGCCGAACGCCTCACATCGGAAATCTTTCAGCTCGATCACCGGCAGAGGCGCTCCCAATATCCATCGGCCTTGTACCATGGAGGCGATGTTTTCCACGGTGACACCGGTATGGATCGCCTCAATCGAAATGGAAGCCGGCTCTTGAGTTGAGACAGCTCCTGGTCCATCTGGCTGCAGCGTCACCGTCGTACTGACGTTCTTGACGGCGAACTCTCCGTATTGCCCAGTGAGTTTGTCGGCAACGACAGTCGCCGTCCCGGATACCAGCTCAAATGCCGGAGATGAAGGGTGCATTCCTCCAGACCATGTGACGTCGACGGAAGAGGACAGCTGCCCTTGAACAATCTCAACAGGAGGGGATAATCCTTTCAACAGTCGGCTTAGTCGATGTTCATTATGGTCGAATACGATCGGCCCGATTTTTCCATGGAGTCTTCCTTTTCCCGACCCTAGGGGTTGGTCAAGTTCCGCCACCAGGACATCTTTCTGAAAAGGCACATCGATATGAAGATCGGCCTGGACCCCCGATTGATTTGCTAAAAACCGTATCGTCCAGTCCATCGGAGATACTTCCAAAGGAGCGAGGTCCGGCACTACCCTCCGGAGCGTCAGATTACCCTGGGTATGCCAGGAGTCGGCTGTCGTTTCCACGAGTTTGAGCGAGAGCATGGTTTTACCGACAAGAGTTTCATGCCCCATCATGCGTAACCATGGGAGACGAACCGCGAAGGTTGACGGCCCCATCGTGCAATGAACGGCAGACAGATCACATTGCAGCGACAGTGTATCGGCAAGCTCCAATGTGATACTTGGAAAGAATGTCGAATTCCAGTCCAGGCGTTTCGCCGTAACGGAAGAAGATGGGAGGATTTGCCCCTGCACGTGATCACGTGTCGCGACAAGTGTTCCTCGCAATTCCGTCGATGTGCTTTGGGCTGCTATCGTTTTCGCAATAGCCTTGGGAAGCACGGATGCGATGTGATAGGTCCCTTCCGCCGCCGACAATTCGCTTCCTGACCATTCCACACGGTGTGTTTCGAGCTCCACAAATATCGGACCTCTGTCTGTCCCATATGTCACGTACATAGGACCTTCGACCGTCATGCGTGCCGGCGATTCGGCCCAATAGAGCGTGCCGTGGACAGGCTTGGAATTTTCAACACGCAATGCCTGCTCGCCATGCGGCAGTATTGAACGAACGGTCTCATGCAAAAAAGAGGGTTGACTGTCGACGGTTGCAAGAAGCGGCACCCCCGGATCTAATGTCCACTCTGCCTGCATGGCATTGCCTGAAAAGGCGCCTTGATAGGAGAGCGTGATTTCCTTGGCGATACCTTTCAATGCCGGCAAGGTCAGATGCGCATGGGCCTGTCCGTTCAACCGTGTGCGGGGGTCATGCCATAACGACGTCAGTACGGCATCAGTTGCGGCGGTTCCACTCCAATTGAGGGTAATCCGTCCCGTCACTTTCTCCAGATCCGGTCCGATTGGAACGAGAAGTGCGATGAACGGCGCCACCTCGCGAATATTGACGTCCATCTGACCGTCGACTTGAATATGTGGGCCATTGGGGTGGGATTTCGATCGCCAGGACACAATCGGCACCGCTTGGAGTCGTTGAGACACTAAGACGGCCGACCAACTGCTGGAAGCATTACCTGCCAGGGTCAGGCCGTATGATGCGGTATCTTGACCTTGAAATGAGAGATGCCCTCCGAGTTCTCCCTCTCGATAGGTCATGGTGCCGGACACCGTGACTTTTCGGAGAGGACCCGTCGCCTCTTCACGAAATATTGTCACCCGATCCAGTATCAATTCTTCAAAGGGAAGAATCGGCATTTGTTGCAGGAGATCACCGGTGGTGGTCAAGCTCCAGAGAGGCCTACTCCGTTCTTCCTCATCGGCATGTTCCGCATCATCTCCTGGTATCGGAGCACTGAGCAGTTGGATGGACACATCCGGCAGAAAAATCCGA
>JAOUPN010000268.1 GCA_029879905.1 Nitrospira sp.
GACCTCTTACGGCATGCGGATACGGCGATGTATCGCGCGAAGCAACAGGGCGGGAACTCCTTTCAGTTTTTCATTCCGAACATTCCTCCCCCCTCCGCACTTCTTTCAAACTCATCATAAACGGATCACGGCGGCGCACCGTACACACTCCCTTGTCATGTGCCGCACGGGTATATTCCTCCGCCCTTCTTCTCAGCTCATCCTCGGGACTCACACACGACCGACTGATGCTCGGGCATACCGGCAAGTAAAAGAACGACCACGAACGAACAGTCGCCCTTTGCTAAAATGACACGCCCCCGTACAATTCTGTTTGCTTGTCGGCGCTTTCCGGCTGGAGGTCCTGATTTCCCTAGATTCCAGCGTCTCAAACAGGCTGTTTCCCCCAGAATGTCGAAACTGTCACAGGATTCCTCCATGGCACAACGATTGCGTGGGCTCGGAGACGTCTTTGCGGTTCGGTTTATGGAGGCGCGCCCATGCTCATGCCACGTGTCACGATCGGACTCTGTATAGTCCTGCTGTCTCTCTTATTGCCACAGGTGTCTCGTGCCGCTCCTGACCATATGCACGACACATCTCGACGGCTCTATAACCGCGTCATGGAAGAATTCAAACACCGTGATTATGAAGCCGCGATAGCGGGGTTTCGTCTGTTTATCGAGCTCCACAGCCAGTCATCTTTGGCAGCAAACGCGCAGTATTGGATCGGGGAATGTCAATTCCGCATGAGACGCTACAATGATGCCGTCGATTCTTTTCACCATGTTCTGACGCATTACCCGTTGAGTCCGAAGTTGCCGGCCTCGACATTAAAACTGGCTCAAGCCTATACCAAACTGGGAGATCATGGTAAGGCACGGTCCATGTTCTCCCGCGTTCTTGACCGCTTTCCCGACAGTTCTGAGGCGGAAATCGCGCGAAAGGCCATTGCGTCATTGGAGGAAAAGCAGGGCCAGGACTTCGCTCAATCGGAATAGGCAGACACTGCCGATAGGAAAATTCTTCCGGCTTGCCGCATACTATTCTTCCTCTTCAAGTCCCAAGAGTGCGGCGATCTCAGGGATCGTATAGGACTTCTTGGATTGTACTTTTACGAGCTTGATCTCCGTATGCCCAATGATGGATTCAATGACTCTCCGGCGTTCTACCTGATCAGGGGCGGATGACTCTTCCTCCGTTTGGATGACCTGCTCGACTTGTCTCGAACCTGGATGCACGAGGGCAAAATCCACTCGTTTCAACGCCATGTGCTTGACGAGACGAATCCTGTCCTTCCCCGATGATTCAAGTGAGACGAATGTCCAAAGAGGAACTTGGGCAAAGATCAGATAGTGATCTTGTACGGTGATCCGCAACAAGTTATACAGCGATAATTCCCACTCGGTGAGCAGGGGCTTCGGGACGACCGTCACGTCATCCCTCATGATCGGGAGAGACCGTCTGGCCCTCTTTCTCCTTGAGGCAAGCGCCCACCAGAATACTCCGAGCAGCACAACCGATGCGACGAGGATCATAGCCGTCATATCTCAGGACTTTCTTCTTCGACGAAGGCCTGCGCGTGCCATCCATCCAGGCCCGCTCGGGATAATGCAGCCCAGCAATGCCGGATGTGCGGCGCCTGTCACGGACGGAACGTTTCCGCATTCCTCCGTTACGGTCTGATACGCGAGGACGGCAAAGGCAACGGCCTCAAGCGCCTTACTGTCCCACCCATGCGACTCAAAAGGCCTGACCGGTATGGAAGCAAATACTTCCGTCAAATGTTGCATAATCGTATGATTGCGAACACCGCCGCCGCCGACAATGACTTCATCGATTCCCCCGCGCACCCACCGTCTGGCAGTCCCGACCGATTCTGCAGTCCATCTGCTGCATGTGGCCATGAGGTCTTCGAGTGGCATCTGCTTCGTTTGCTGCATCGTGATGAGCTCTTCCAGCATGTTCGCGCCGAAGACCTCTCTCCCGGTTGATTTCGGCGGCGCTTGTGAAAGATACGGATGGGCAAGCAACTTCGCCAACAGCCGTCCGTCCACCCGCCCTTTGGCGGCGATCCGCCCCTCACGATCCATCGACATCCGCCCACCGGTACTCCGTGCTACCAGTCCGTCCAAGACCATATTGGCCGGGCCCGTATCGAACGCAATGATACCCTCATAACCGGATCCTCGCGGAAGATATGTCACGTTACTGATACCGCCAAGATTGACGATGAGCCGAGCCCGACGGTGGTGGCGAAAAATCAGGGCATGGACCGCCGGTGTCAGAGGCGCGCCTTGCCCTCCGGCAGCGATGTCACGAGGGCGGAAATTCGCGACGGTGGTAATGCCTGTCCGTTCGGCGATCACCGCCGGTTCTGCGATTTGCAGCGTCGAGCGAATGGCGCCGACTCCCGCATCCTTAATGCCATGAGGAAGATGATGCACGGTTTGTCCGTGTGAGCCGACCAGGTCGATATCCTTCGGCTGCAAGTTTGCGCTGCGGATCACACCCATCGCTGCATTGGCGAACCATTCCCCCAACAAGGCATTGAGGTGACATAACTCCGAGACGGTGCCCGACACGGACGCGGACAAGATGCGTTGTTGAAGAGATCGTGGATACGGCAACGATTGGAACGCCATCATATCGATGCGAAGTCCGGATCGACGTCGACCGATCTCAACCAGCGCCGCATCGACACCATCACCTGAAGTTCCCGACATTAATCCGACGACTTTCATAAGTCGACCATCCTTTTCCAACCGGTCATATGAATGGAGTCATGTTGGCATGATACGCTAATGGAACTCTCGCCCCGGGTCAAGCAATCCCTTAGACCGACGCGAGGTTAGCACATCTTCCTTCTGTGAGGCAGGTGCGTTGACATCGAAGAATCCCGGTGCTACGGTCCTCGCCCATGTCGACGGAGGTCCTCACAAAAAGATGCTGGTTGGCCGCAATCATGTCGATTGCCGTCGCTCTTATTTCTCTGCCTGCCGTTGCCGCGGCGCAAGAATCCATCAACGTAGTGGTGACCATTCCTGTGTTGAAGGATCTTGCGGAACAGATCGGACGTTCGCACGTTCGGGTCACCTCATTATTGAGGGGTTACGAGAATGAACATACCTATTCTCCCAAACCCACGGACTTGGTTGCCGTACGCAATGCCAAACTCCTCTTCGAAGTCGGCCTTGGGCTGGAGGTCTGGGTCACGTCCCTCGTCAAGAATGCCGGAAGCCCATCGCTTCGGGTGGTGACCACATCCGACGGTATTTCTGTGATCCATGACGGCTCGGAGGACCATCATGATGATCATACGGAAGGATCAATGCGCTCGTCCTCCGGAAATCCCCATATTTGGATGGACCCCGACAACGTCGCCATCATGGTCCGACATATCACGCACGCATTGGCGGAGATCGACCCCGCCCATGCCGGTGACTATCGATCCAATCAAACAGCCTATCTTCAAAAATTGGACCGTCTCAAACATGAACTGATGGAACAAGTCGAAGGATTGGCTGATCGTCGGTTTGTCGCACACCATCCTGCCTGGCCGTATCTGGCCAAACGGTTTGGCTTTACGATCGCCGCAACGATCCAGATTCATTCCGGAGCGGAACCGTCCGCCCTCCATATTCAGTCGCTGATTGATACCATTCGGCACGACCGATTGAAGGTGATCGCCTCGGAAATCCAGCTCAGTCAAAAACTCCCTCAGCTCCTTTCCCATGAGTCGAAAGCCGGCGTCGTGGTTTTAACGACCTTGCCCGGGGGTCTCCCTGGAACCGAGACCTACATCGACATGCTTCGCTATAATGTGCTCCAATTGGTTCGGGCGTTACGGAACTAGCGTATATCCTTACCTGATGAGCCCCATGGAACGAGAGGAGCCGCGAGTCCCGTGCTGACAGATTCACATCAACCGATTATCCAATTCGACCATGCATCGTTTGGATTTTCCGGCGTCACCGCGCTCAAGGATATCTCGCTTTCGATCGGCGACGGGGAATTCGTTGGAGTCATCGGCCCGAACGGCTCCGGGAAAACGACCCTCTGCCGGGCTATCCTTGGATTGATGTCTCCGACCGAAGGACACTTGCACATTTTTGACTGTGCCTGTGAAGCCTTACGCTGTTATCACCGCGCGAAGATCGGCTATCTTCCTCAAAAAGGGGTCGTTGATCGCAATTTCCCTGTGACGGTACTCGAAACGGTCATGATGGGTCGATACGGAGCGCTTGGTTTACTCCGTCGACCAGGGGCAAAAGATCGACAGATCGCAATGGACGCATTAGCTCAGGTCTCTATGGACCAGCATAAAGATACCGCCTTGGGCCGGCTGTCCGGGGGACAACAGCAGCGCGTGTTTATCGCGAGAGCATTGGCACAACAACCGAAAGTGTTATTGCTGGACGAACCCACCACGGGGCTGGATATTACGATGCAGCACAATGTGATTGAACTGGTGCAACACCTTCATAAAACGTTGAAGTTAACCGTGCTGCTGATCACACATGATATCAATATGATTCGTTCCCGTGTGGACCGGCTGGTCCTCCTCAAAACTCGATTATTTGCCGCCGGCCCCCCCTCCGAGGTGCTCAAGCCTGAGATCCTCAGTCAAGTCTACGGCAAGGACCTTGTGATTACCGGTAAGGATATCGTCATCGTCGAAGATTATCACCATCCTCATTAAGGACATTCTAGGATCTCATGCTTGAGCTTTTAGCCTACGATTTTATGCAACGGTCCCTCTTGGCAGCCGCCATTGTCGGAGGCCTCTGTTCGTTTATCGGCGTCTTCGTGGTTCTTCGCGGTCTCTCGTTTGTGGGGGCAGGCACATCCCACGCGGCTTTTGCCGGAGTCGCACTGGGTTTTCTCATGGGCTGGCCTCCTCTTGCGATGGCCGTTATTTTCGGCCTCGCGACGGTCTGGATTACCGGGTGGGTTGAAGAAAAGGGCCGAATGAAATTGGATGTGTCGATCGGCATTCTGTACACCGCCACGATGGCTCTCGCGATTCTGTTTATCGGATTGATGAAGTCCTATAACGCCGAAGTGTATGGCTACTTGTTCGGCAGCGTATTATCCGTCACATCTGAAGAATTGGCGGTGATCGGCGGCTTAGCCGTTCTGGTTCTTGGACTGATTGTG
>JAOUPN010000050.1 GCA_029879905.1 Nitrospira sp.
TTTGGAGCGCCTCCTCGGGACTCAGTCCCTCAATAGGGATTTGAAGGCGAAATTCACCCTCCGCAGTGGGGACAAATTCATCCAGCGACAACTCCCGTTCAGGCTCGCCCTTTTTCTTTCGGCGCATACGCAGGCAAGCGCGTGACGCAATGGTGTACAGCCAGGTGGATATTTGGGCGTCGCCGCGAAAGTCTTTGAATCCGCGGTAGGCATTCAAAAACGTTTCCTGGACCAAATCTTTTGCGGATTCGGCTTCGCCGCATAACCGGCTGGCATAGCGGAACATGAGGTCGACATGGTCTCGATATAATGTATCGAATGCGTCCGGTAATTCTGACGAGACGGCTGACTCATTGTGTGATCCGTCGGGTAGTCGTGAGGACGTCATGATAGGGGTAGTCTACGAAGGGTCGGAAAGGAGAGTCAAGGTCGGCGAAAGGGACCGGTGCACCTCTTCCAGGCAAGGGAAACGGGGTCGTGCCTGTTCAGGGCGATACTCTTCGGAAAGGGAATGGTGCTCCGGTGAGCCACGCGAAATTGGACGACCTACTCTGCTTTCTTTTCTGTAAGATCGGCTATCACGGTTTGGTCATGGATGTGAAGTGTCCATGTTTGTCCGATCTTTGCGCCCTTGATGCCGATCTTTGTATTGACGTTGACGACACCGATAGGGGTCCGCAGGAAGATAAAGTTGGATTTCATTTTGGCCACGGTGCCGGTCAGCAGGAGATGTACGGTAGACCCAGGGGGGGGAACCTGTCCGATCTGGAGGTCGAATTGTAAGTCGTGGACACCGATGACCGTATTCGCCTCGTCGACTTCCACGGTCACCGGGTCGCCGGGATGCAACGCTGCAAGCGACCGTTTGTGAGCACCGAGCTCGAAAGACTTGGTCCCATCCGGTGTCCATGTGCGCCATGTGGTCTCGTCGCTCTCGCTCGGCGTAAACGGCCCGCTCAAATAGCGATGGACAAGCGAGCCATCTTTTCGCTTGCGGATGTCGATGGCAAGGTGAGCGTCATGAACCCAGAAGGAGATCTCTTGAGAAGCCTTGAGATCTTTCAAGGTTGTTTTTGAACTGAGGGAGAGCAGCCCGACCGGTGTTTTCAAGAAGACGATTCCCGGTTTGGTTCTCCAAACTCGACCTTTCAAGATGATAGAGGGATCGGCCTTCTCCGGATCGGAGTCCTCATCGACGGTTTGTTCAGCCGTCTCCGCGGTCGTTTCATCAGGACTCGGCTCGGATTCGTAGGCGCTTACAGCGGAGTCGTCAGTACTCGAAGCAGATTCTTCGGTGTCCGGAGCAAATGCCTCGTCGTTTGAAGTGGATTCCTCGACGCGAGAATCAGAGCTCTCAGCGTCGGCAGTTGTTTCAATGGGGGCCTGATCCTCGGGCTGCTGAGGTATATTTTCGGCAACGCCTGGGAGGGGGGAGCAGATGAGGCCGGCCAACAGCACAGACTGAATACATCGCAGGGGGTGGACGAGTCGCTTCATCGGCACCAAGACTTCGGTGAATGGGTTGATGTGTCGCAGAGGCATGAAGTCATTAAACGATTTACTCGTGTGTCTGGGCTCGCGGTTGCGTGCACATAATGTGTGTGCCGGCGAGCTTCTAAGCGAATAGCATGAGTCGTAGTGGGAGTCAACCCGAAAGCGGGATTATATCGTTTGGTGTGATTGAACAGGGGGGTGCACATACGGCTGCCGCTCATTTCTTCCTGACAAGAAGACGCAAGGGGGTACCGGTAAATTGGTAGGATACACGTAGTTGGTTCTCAAGATAGCGCAGATAGGCAGGAGTGATGTCTTGCGGGTGCCCCACAAAGAGGGCGAATGCCGGGGGTTTCGTCGTCACCTGGGTGATGAAGGCAGACTTCGTGACTTTTGACGGTTTGCCTTTGCGGACCGGCAGCGGATGGGTGACCAAAATGTTCTGGAGCCAGGTATTCAAGGCGCCGGTCGGAACACGTTTGACGAACATCTTGTACACGTCGTCGATTCGGGCAAACAGGGTGGAGAGCGAATCCCCCTTCAGCGCCGAGCCATACAATATCGGAGCCCATGTCAAAAAGGGGAAGCGCCGGTGGAGTTCCAGTTCGAACGTATTCTTCGCACCGTCTTCGTCCTTGCGCAGATCCCACTTGTTGATCCAGAGAAGACAGGCGCGTCCTTGCTTGAGGATGGCGCCGGCAATTTTTGTGTCCTGCTCTGTGACCCCTTCGGATCCATCCAGCACGAGAACGGCCAGATCCGATCGTCCGATCGCCCGGAGCGAGCGCAGGACACTGTAGCCTTCGATCCCGCGGTCAATCTTCCCGCGTCGTCGAATGCCTGCGGTATCCGTGAAGACATAGCGCCGGTCTCCGTGTGTGACGAGCGAGTCGATCGGGTCACGTGTGGTTCCGGGGATATCGCTCACAACAACCCGCTCTTCTCCCAGCAGTGCGTTCACGAGCGTGGACTTGCCGACATTCGGCCGACCGACCACCGCAATGTGCGGTAATGTCGAGAGTGCATCATGTTCATCGGTCGCCGGCAGCAGCGGATAGATGGCATCCAGCAGCTCAGCCACACCCATGCCGTGTTCCGCCGAGATGGGATAGAGTTCGTCTTTCCCCAGTCGATAGAAGTCGGCAATCAGGGGATCGGCCTTGGGGGTATCAATTTTATTGACGGCCACGAACACCGGTTTGGTGATGCCGCGTAGCAGCCTGACCATGTCCATGTCCGATGGTGTCAATCCGGAACGTCCATCCAGTAGGAGAATCATGATGTCGGCTTCTTCGATGGCCAGTTCGGATTGCCGGCGAATTAGTGCGGACATTCCTACATCGGCCGCCGGATCGAGTCCTCCCGTGTCGACGAGGCGAAACGAGCGGTTTCGATACGTGGCATCCGCATAGTTTCGGTCGCGGGTTACGCCGGGGACATCATCTACGATCGCGGTCTTGGCACCGATGATCTTGTTGAATAAGGTGGACTTCCCCACATTCGGTCGGCCGATGATGGCCACCAGTGGAACGGGTAAAGCGTGAGGGGTGGGGGGTGAGGGGTGGGCAGGTTCGTGATTCGTCATAAGTCAGTCGCGAATGAAGTAAGACAAAAAGTCCGAATGTGTACGCCGTACGAAGCCCATGATGACAGGAAAGCTACTCCGCACACAAGCATGATGCTATGTTACACTGACAAAATTTCGCCGGACATGATGACGAACCAATGACTACTGACGGCTTTTCCTGGGACGGGATCGACGATGTGCTGCTCGATATGGACGGCACGTTGCTGGATCGGCATTTCGACAACTTTTTTTTCGAGGAAGAATTACCGCGCCGCTATGCGGCGATTCATGATCTTTCATTTGAGGCGTCGCGTGACCGTCTGATGGGGATGTATCGGTCGGTTGAAGGTGAGTTGGCCTGGACGGATCTCCATTATTGGACGGAGCGAGTCGGCATCGATGTCGTGGCGTTGCACAAAGAACTGGATCACATGATCGGGTATTTGCCGGGGGCGGAAGAGTTTCTGTCTGCGCTGCGCCGGTTGGGCAAGCGGGTAACGATCATCACGAACGCGCATGAAGCGGGTGTTGCGGTCAAAACAGCGAAAACAGGATTGGACCGGCAGGTCGACCGCATCATTGATGCCCACACGGTCGGCTATCTCAAGATGCGGGCGGAATATTGGCCGGCTTGCCGGCAACTTGTCGGCTTTGATCCGGGACGGGCACTCTACATCGATGACGATGAAGACTGCCTATCTGCTGCCCGGGAATTCGGTATCGGGTCGATCGTCCATAGTGCGAAGTCCAGCTCTCAACTGCCGCCGGCCCCTTCAAACACGTTCGTTTCGGTCGAGCGGTTGTCCCGTCTGATTCACTCGCCTTCGTAGCCTGTGGGCTACTTCGGCGGAGTAGGCTCGGCGAGGTGTCGCCGAAGACTAAAAAGGGGCCACGGCCGGCAGGTTATGGGGCTCCACAACCGGTGACCGTTCATGTCGCAGGGGTGGCACTGCCCTGATACATGGTCCCTCCGATCCTGGGAACATCGTGCATGTCAAATCGGGTCAGTGTCACGATACTGAGCCCGCCGTTTTCGACCAAGTCATCGATCTGCCGGTTGAGGTGACATCCACAGCCGATGAGATTCTGAATCGGGTTCAGTCGGTCCTGCCATTCGGCGACGTAAGGGTCATCGCTCCGTCCGTGTTCCAAGAACAGAAACCGACCGGTTGGCTTGAGCACTCGTGCGACTTCTCTCAATGCCTGTACCGGATCGGGAATCGTGCATAATGTCCATGTACTGACAACCGTGTCGAATCGCCGGTCCTGGTAGGGAAGTTGCTCGGCTGATATCGGCATGGTCTCCACCGGAAAGGACACCGCAGCGATTCGCGTCTTGACCGTCCGAGGTAGGACAATTGCCGGATCGATGGTTGTGAGGCGTGAAATACTGGAAGGGTAATGCGACAAGTTGAGCCCGGTGCCGAACCCAATTTCCAGCACATCACCATAGGCGGTGTGGAGCAGTTCATCCCTCAAGCGATGAAATTCCCCACGGCTCATGAACCATTCCATGAGTCGAGGAAAGATATGTCGGCTGTAGAGTCCCATCATGCCGGGGAGTATAGCAAACCACGAGGATGTCATCCTGCGGAATGTTGTTGCATGAGAGAGGTCTATGTTAGATTCGCGTCATATTATTAGTCGTCACGTCTTCAGGTCGCCAGGTCAAAAGTTGAAACGTAGAGGCTTAGCGACTTTTGGACCTGACGACTTTTGACGTTCTGGGTAACTATGAGCAAAACCTACGATCACCACGCCATCGAAGTGAAGTGGCAGGCCTACTGGGAAGAGCATCGCCCGTTTCAGGCGTCGACCGATCCCTCAAAGCCCAAGTTCTATTGCCTCGATATGTTCCCCTATCCCTCGGGAGCGGGTCTGCACGTGGGGCATCTCGAAGGGTACACGGCAACCGACATCGTCTCACGGTATAAACGGATGTGCGGTTTCAATGTGTTGCATCCGATGGGATGGGACGCCTTCGGCCTTCCCGCCGAACAATATGCCGTGAAGACCGGTATCCATCCCGCACTCACGACGGCGCAAAACATTGCGACCTTCAAGCGGCAGATGAAGCGTGTCGGGCTCTCCTATGACTGGGACCGTGAAATCAGTACGACCGATCCGGACTACTATCGGTGGACGCAATGGATTTTTCTCCAGCTCTTCAAGCGAGGGCTGGCTTATGTCGCCGAGGTTCCGGTGAATTGGTGCCCGGCCTTGGGGACCGTCCTGGCCAACGAAGAAATCGTGGACGGGAAAAGCGAGGTCGGTGGGTTCGATGTCATTCGGAAGCCCATGCGGCAGTGGGTCTTGAAGATTACGGCCTACGCGGATCGGCTCTTGGAGGACTTAAGGTTAGTCGAGTGGCCGGTGAGCACGCTTGAGATGCAAAAAAATTGGATCGGGCGCTCAATCGGCGCCGAGGTCGACTTTGCAATCAACGGCGTTAACGGACACATCCGCATCTTTACCACCAGGCCTGACACATTGTTCGGCGCAACCTACATGGTGTTGGCTCCTGAACATCCGTTGGTGGACGTCGTGACGACTCCGCCGCAGCAGGCGGTGGTTTCGGCCTATCGGGATGCCGCATCGAGAAAGAGCGATCTGCAACGACAGGAGTTGGATAAAGCCAAAACGGGCGTGTTCACCGGCGGCTATGCCGTCAATCCCGTCAACGGCGAGAAGTTGCCGATCTGGATCGCCGATTATGTGTTGATGAGTTACGGGACGGGCGCCATCATGGCGGTGCCGGCGCATGATGAACGCGATTGGGCGTTTGCCAAAACCTATGCGCTGCCGATTCGAGAAGTCATCACAGGCGGGCACGTGGACCGAGAGGCCTTTGTCGATACCGACAGGGGAACCGTGGTGAACTCAACCGCTCCGGACGGAAATTTTTCTATCGATGGTCTTGCGCCTCCTGAAGCGATTTCGAAGGTCACGGCTTGGTTGGAATCGAAAGGCAAGGGAAAGAAAGCCGTCAACTATAAATTGCGCGATTGGCTGTTCGCACGCCAACGGTACTGGGGTGAGCCGTTTCCTGTCGCATGGGTGGAGGAGGATCCGAAGCCGCTTTCCGAGGAACAGTTGCCGCTGCTTTTGCCGGAGACGACCAACTTTAAACCGTCGGGGAACGGCGAAAGTCCGTTGGCGAATCTTGCCGAGTGGCTGACAACCACCGATTCAGCTACGGGGAAGCCGGCCAGGCGTGAAACGAATACCATGCCGCAGTGGGCCGGCTCATGTTGGTACTATCTGCGATTCATTGACCCCAAGAACACGACCCGGTTAGTCGATGCCGCGAAAGAGCGGTATTGGATGCCGGTCGATCTGTATATCGGCGGGAGCGAGCATGCCGTTCTGCATCTCCTGTATGCTCGTTTTTGGCACAAAGTGCTCTTCGATATCGGTGTGGTGAGCACGCCGGAGCCGTTCAAAAAATTGGTGCATCAAGGGATCGTCCTGGGGGAAGACAATCAGAAAATGTCGAAGTCCCGGGGTAACGTCGTAAATCCCGATGAGATGATGGATCGCTTCGGCGCCGATGCGGTGCGGCTGTATGAGATGTTCATGGGCCCTCTTGAAGCAACCAAACCATGGAGTACAAGGGGGGTCGATGGGGTAACCCGGTTTTTGGATCGGGTGTGGCGTCTCATGGTGAATGAGGAGGGCCAGGTATCCGGCGCCGTAGTGACAACGGCACCAACCCCTGATCAGCAACGCCTGCTTCATCAAACGATCAAGAAGGTGACGGAGGATATCGAGGCGCTTCGGTTCAATACCGCGATCTCGCAGATGATGGTGCTCACCAATGATATGACGAAGGCTGAGCAACGTCCCCGATCCGTGCTTGAGCCGTTTGTCTTGTTATTGGCTCCCTTCGCGCCGCATGTGGCCGAAGAGCTGTGGGTCATACTGGGGCACCAGCCGAGTGTCTCGCAGCAGCCCTGGCCTCGATTTGACCCGGCCATGACCGTCAGCGACCGGTTGACGATTCCGGTCCAGATCAACGGAAGGTTGCGCGGGAAGGTCGAAGTCGGCGCCGACGTGACACGTGAACAGGTGGAAGCCTTGGCCAGAGAAGCGGTGGGTGAATGGTTGCAGGGGCAGGACCTAAAAAAGGTCATCTACGTCCAGAAAAAACTGATCAACTTCGTGATCGCATGAGCGGGAGGAGCGTGACGTGCGGGAGAAGCCAGGAAGAAAAGAAGGACGTATCTTCCGCGTCCGGTGGCAGGCCTGTCTCGCAAGTCTCGCCTGTCTCGCAGCCGTGAGCCTAGGAGCGGTCGGCTGCGGCTACCAATTTCGTGTGGAAGGGGCCGGTCCGACGATCGGGGGTGCCGCGCACGATGTCTCCCAAGGGCCGGCACCGCGGATCGTGATTCGAACATTGCTTAACAGGAGTTTCGAACCGAACTTGGAAACACGGTACACCAACTATTTGCGCCATGAATTTGCAGCCGGCAGCGGAGCGAAGGTGGTGTCGGACTTCGATGCGCATGATTTCGTCTTAACGGGAGAAATTCTTTCGGTCGGGGCTCCGACATTGAGCTTCAATCAAACTGCGACATTGGAAAGTCGAGCGGAAGCGGTGGTCCGGGTCAGTGTCGAAGACGCAAAGACCAAGAAAATAGTGTGGTCGCAATTGGCGAGAGGCGCGTCGGAGTTCTACGTGACTCGCGATCTCCAGTTCAATCGCGCGTTGCAGAATCGAGCGTTGGAGCAAGCTGGGCGTCTCGCCGCCGCGGATTTAGCGGCATGGTTTCTCTTGCAGCTTGAATCGGGCACGTTGTCGACGCAGACGGATACTCCGTCGTCGGGTACGCCATAAACAGATCTGAGTTCGAATGCCATCGACATTGACTCCCTATCAGCTTGAGACCGCATTGAAGCAGCAGGTTCCCGAACCGCTGTATCTTGTCGTCGGAGAAGAAGATTTACTGAGAGATCATGCGTTGGCGGTATTGAAGGCCAAGGCGCTCGTCGATGGCGGCGACTTTAATTATGATTTGTTTTATGGAGATGAAGCTGCCGGAGGTGATATCCGTAACTGCGCCTCGGAAATGCCGGCATTCGCCGAGCGCCGATTGGTCGTGGTGAAGGCGGCGGAAAAACTCTCGGCTCGGGAGACCGAACTCTTGAGCCAGTATATAAAGGACCCGCTGGAGAGTACGACCCTGGTCTTTATGAGTGCCAAGCTGGATGGCCGGTTGAAGTTTTCGCAGGCGCTGGTTCGGGCGGCCGTCACGGTCGACTGTTCGCCGCTACGTGATGCTCAACTAGGTCCGTGGCTTACCCGGGAGGCCGAACAAGTCGGACTTCATCTTGAGGAGCCTGCGCTGTATGCATTGAAAGAGGCGGCCGGAGGGTCGTTGCTTGGACTGCGCCGGGAATTGGAGAAACTTGCGTCCTATGTGACGCCTGGTCGGGCTGTGACGGCCGCCGATGTTCAGGCCCTCCGAGGCATCGAGCCTGGTGCCTCGGTCTTTGATTTGACCGTTGCCATTGCCGAAGGGCAGCAGGGGAAAGTGCTTTCGATTCTAGCGAGAAACCTTGAGGCAGGCGAAGCCCCGCTCCGTATCTTAGGGTCGTTGGCGTGGCAATACCGTCGTATTTGGAAGGTCAAGGAGTCAATGGTCGCCGGAAGCCGTGATGGAGAGTCGGCGAGAACGTTACGGATGGACCCGATGAAGGTCAGAACGTTCCTCGGACGATTCTCTGATCAGCACCTCCAGACAGCCGCGCGATTGTTTTTGGAGGTCGACGGTCAACTCAAAGGCGGGAGCGGCAGCCGTCCCAAAATGGTGTTGGAGCGGCTCCTCTTGAGCTTGTGCCGACTGGTCGAGCACGCACCCAAGACTCAGCCCCCCTCTCGCCCCTCGACGCAGACCGATCGCCGGACCGCTCGCGTGGTGTCGAATGTGCGAACGATCAAGCGTGGGAATCGGACAACGCGTTGACGCGCACCGTCAGGCGAGAAATACGGCGGGATGCCGTGTTTCGCTTGAGCGCGCCTTTCGATACGGCTTTTCCGATCGCGGAGACGGCAGTGCGCAAGAGCGCCTTGGCATCGTCCGTGTTTTTCCCGTCCACCGCCGATTGGACTTTCTTCACGATGGTTTTGACGGAGTTTAAGGTTGCCCGGTTCCGTTCGTGTCGGCGTTCGGATTGACGGGCTCGACGAATCGTTGATTTATGAATAGCAGGCATTGTTTTTTCCTCCAAAACGGACCGTATCATGTATCATAGAGCGTCCGTGTTCGTCAAGGAGACTGGATTTGTGGGAGGAGGGAGCCTATGTCGAAAATCGCGGCGCGTGATCGGTTGATCTTTGCGCTGGATGTGCCGTCCGTGGCTGAGGCGGAGCAGTTGTTGGACCGTCTTCATGGCCATATATCTTTCGTCAAAGTCGGGTTGGAACTGTATACGGCGGCAGGTCCGGACATGGTGAAGCGGGTACTGGATCGAGGGATGCGGGTATTTCTGGATTTGAAATTCCTCGACATCGAAGAAACCGTCAAACGGGCCACGGCGCGAGTGGCGGCGATGGGAGTCGATTTTCTCACGGTTCATGCCAATCGCAAGGCGCTCAGTGCCGCCGTGCAGGGCCGTGAAGGCTCGTCGCTCAAACTACTGGCGGTCACGGTCCTGACGAATTTCGACGGTCATGACTTGCGCGATATGGGGATTCAGCGGAGTGTTGAGGACCTTGTCACGGCTCGTACGCTCTTGGCCTCGGAGGTTGGGTGCGACGGTGTCGTCGCATCCGGTGAAGAAGCTGCGGCCATTCGACAGAAGGTCGGACCACGATTTTCCATCGTGACACCGGGTGTTCGTCCGGCAGGGAGGGGCGTGGACGACCATGCCAGGGCGACGACTCCGACGCAAACGATTGCTGCCGGCGCGGATTATCTTGTGATCGGTCGTCCGATTCGCGATGCGGAGGACCCGGAGGCAACCGTGGCGGCTATCGTAGCAGAAATGCAGGCTGCTTTCGATGCGCGGGGGTGAAAGGGGGATAGTCGTCACTGGTCAACGGTTATCGGATGGACGGAATCCTCGTACTGACGAATGGCCGGTAACCGAGGCTCCTTCATCTCTTGAGGGATCTCGGTTGCGGCGTAGTCCCTCTCTTTGCTAGAATCTTCGTTCTGCAGAGCGAGCGTCTTTTCCCTGGATGGTGGGTGTAGCTCAGCTGGTTAGAGCGCCGGATTGTGGTTCCGGAGGTCGCGGGTTCGAAACCCGTCATCCACCCCATTTGGTTCTTCCCCTATAAAATCCAGCAGTCGAGCGGGAGATTGGCTCCGGCCAAGTGTTCTTTCACTCTCGGCATGTTCCGTCAAAAAGGGCAGCACGACGGGAAGTACGCGGATGCCTGACGAGTCGTGAGCTCCTACCGTGGGTTCCAGAATCGATCTGACTATGGTGACGGCGGCCACGGTTCGCGGTACCGGAGGTGATGAAAGAAGGCGCGAAACAGCTGATGGTAGGCCGCAGTCATCGCCGTGTTTCGGCAGGGATCGGCCAACAGGCCGGATTCTTGAAATTGCGTGAGGCAATGGGTAAGGAGCCCGGTCAGATCGCGTGCATCGATCAGCTGACTGCACGTATCACAGGCCAGCCACTCGGGGCTCATTATCGCACCTGTTCCATAGGTTGGGTGGAAATTCTCGGTGGCCACAGGGCTGAGCTCGTCGATGTTGGAAACCGGTGTATCGCCACAGACTTGGTCGGGCGTGGTCAGGCTAAACGGATGGGTGTGATACCGGGCCGAAGGAGAAGGACGTGAGCAGAAATCGCATTGAGATGTCATGGGATGTCTGTTGAGATCTTGGAGACGAAACCAGACTATATGTATCACAGGATACAGGGAGACCGCTAAACCTGAAGGCCTGTGCCCTCCGCATCCTCCAAGAGCCTGTCGATTTCTTCTGCAGAGGTATTCGTCGTCACATAGCCTGGGCGAGGCTCTCTCGTCTGTTTAAATGGTACGGCAGTCATTGTCAAAACTTGTTGGGCAATGTACAGCCAGTGCCAAAAAGTATTGGACCCCTGTGCCAAAATCTCTTGAACAAGAAATTCATAAAGCATCGATAGTACAAAGTAGGTATTTTCGTGGTGATGTCTATGTGCATTGGACTCGACATCGGTTCTCGACTTCTTTGTCTGACGGCTCTATAAGAGAACTATGCAATATGTCCATCTAGGTCGTTCGGGTGTGAAAGTCAGCCGGCTGTGTCTCGGTACGATGAATTTCGGGCCGCAGACGAGTGAGGTCGACAGTTTTGCGATCATGGATCGGGCGTTGGAGCTCGGGATCAATTTCTTCGACACGGCGAATGTCTACGGTTGGAAGGTCGGAGAAGGCTGGACCGAGCAAATTGTCGGGCGCTGGCTGAAGCAGGGGGGCGGGCGGCGCGAGAAGATTGTGTTGGCGACGAAGGTCTTTGGTCGCATGGGAGACTGGCCGAATCAGTCACGCCTGTCGGCGCTGCATATCAAGCGGGCCTGTGAGGAGAGTTTGCGGCGATTGGGTACGGATTGCATCGATCTCTATCAGATGCATCATGTCGATCGGCAATCGCCGTGGGACGAAATCTGGCAGGCGATGGAGCAGTTGGTCCGGGAAGGGAAGGTCCTGTATGTCGGCAGCAGCAATTTCGCCGGCTGGCATTTGGCACAGGCGCAGGAATCGGCAAAGAGCCGCCACTTTCTCGGGTTGGTGTCCGAGCAAAGCCTCTACAATCTGGCCGAGCGGACGGTTGAGTTGGAGGTGATTCCTGCCTGTGACGCCTACGGGATCGGTCTGATTCCGTGGAGTCCGCTGGGGCGAGGCCTGTTGGCAGGAGCACTCGCACCAGTGTCGGTCGGGCGGCGTGCGAATGAGGATCTCAAAAAAGAGATTGAAACGCAGCGTCCCAAGATCGAGGCATACGAGGAGTTCTGTCGGGATATGGGTGAACAGCCTGCTGATGTGGCGCTGGCGTGGTTGCTCCATCAGCCGGCGGTGACGGCTCCGATTATCGGGCCACGTACGATGGATCAGCTAAGCAGTTCAATGCGGGCCTTGAGTCTGACTCTCAGCGGTGATCGGCTCAAACAATTGGATGAGATATTCCCCGGGCCGGGTGGGCCGGCACCGGAGGCCTACGCCTGGTAGATCTCCGGTGTTGTCCCTCGCGTAACGTATCGCTGCTCGACTACGGGCATGTACTCGAACACATATTCAACCGCCCTCCGGTAACCGTCTTGCCGGTCAGTGACGGCGTTCCGATGGCCGCGCTCAGAATTGCCGCTTTGATTTGTGCGGCAGTACTTCCGGGATGGGCCGCCGCATAGAGGGCCGCTGCTCCGGTGACATGCGGTGTGGCCATGGATGTTCCGCTGTATGAGCCGTACGCGGATCGGTTGTTTTTCTTCGGGACGGTGGACCAAATGTCTACTCCTGGAGCCCCGATATCGGCGGAGGCAGATCCGTAATTCGACCAGCTTGCAAGGTTGCCGGTACTGTCGATGGCAGCGACGGTAATCATGTTGCTGTTGGAGTAGCTGGCCGGATAACTGGGTGTGATATCGATATCGACACCTGAATTACCGGCCGCCGCGATAAAGAGGATATTGGCCGTGTTCGCGCGTTCGATCGCATCGTACAGGCCGGCCGAATAGCCCCCTCCGCCCCAAGAGTTATTGGTCGCCACGACGTTGAGACCGTGTCGTGTTTTGAGGTCTGTGATGTAGTCTACGGCCCGAATGGCATCGGCCGTTGTTCCGCCGGCACGACCGAGAAACTTAGCCGAGATCAGCTTGACCCCATTCCAGCACACACCGGCAACCCCTATGCCGTTTCCTCCTTTTGCGGCAACGGTACCTGAGACATGTGTGCCGTGATTATCGTTACTCCCGTCGTACACGGAATTGTCGTTGCTCTGGAAATCGTACCCATAGGTGTCATCGATAAAGCCGTTGCCGTCGTTGTCGACCCCGTCTACGGGATCAAAGGGGTTGTTCCAGACATTGCCGGCGAGGTCTTCATGAAAATACATCAGTCCTTCATCAATGATGCCGATGTAAACATCCGTGCAGTCTGTGGTACTCGCCCATGCCTCCCCGGCTTGGCTCCCAAATGGGTTCGACGGACTGGTTCCGTCGCCGTACATACCCCAGAGGCTGCCGTTGGTGAAGTATGGGTCATTTGATGTGGTGTGGTGTCGGTAGATCCAGTTGGGCTCCACGAATTCAATGGCCGGCTGTTGCTGAAGGTCGCGCACCGCACGCGCAATCCCCAAGCCGGGAGGAAGACTCCATAATTCCAGATCGCCTTTCATGTCTTTTCGACGGTCCTGTGCGGCGACCATCTCATTGTTTTGAGCATGGATGCGGTCCCGGATGGAATCTTTGGCCTCTTCCGTCACCCCTGGTCGAAACTGCACCAGGACCTGATTGGGAACATGCGGGGTTCGGTTCAGCGTCGCTGCAAGCGACGTGTGAGGTCCTTGCGCATGACCCTCGACAGTCGCAATCGCAATGGTTCCGAAAAGCATTGACGTGATGAGTAGACAACGGGTAAGCGGAGTCACCATTGTTCCGGCCTCCTTAGAAAAATGTCGGAGCTGATCGCAATGTCAAAGTATGGCACAGGAATGGGGGATGTCCATTGGACCCATAAGAGTGCAGGATGGTTGCGTTTTTTATGTGGTCCCTTATGATGGCACATACTCATGAATGACCACCGACCCGTCGTACCCCCTACGGTGACGCTCCCTGAAATTACGGGTAAAGCCGTTGTCATATCGGTCATCTTGGCCGCCGTTTTGACTGCGGCCAATGCCTACCTGGGGCTCTTTGCCGGGATGACCGTGTCGGCTTCGATACCGGCTGCCGTCGCCTCCATGGCGATTCTTCGCCTGTTCCGCCGGTCGAACATTCTCGAAAACAACATTATCCAAACTGCCGCGTCATCCGGTGAGGCGCTGGCTGCAGGTGTGATCTTCACCATCCCGGCACTGTTGCTGGTGGGCTATTGGGACACCTTTAACTATTGGCAGACGACCCTGATTGCCGTGGTCGGCGGTCTGCTCGGCGTGGTGTTTACCATCCCGTTGCGGCGCGCGTTGATTGTCACTGCACGATTGCGATTTCCCGAAGGACTGGCTACGGCGGAAGTGTTGAAAACTGCTTCGGCGGATCACGGGGCGACCGGGAACTCAGATGCCGCACGGGATTTTAAGGCACTCTTGTCGGGGGCGCTCTTGGGCGGTGCGGTGAAATTCGGGGAAAGCGGGTTGCGTCTCTGGGCGGAATCATTGGAAGGCGCCATGCAGGCCGGTCGTACGGTTCTATATACAGGGGTGAATCTGTCACCGGCGTTGTTGGCGGTGGGATACATCATCGGATTGCAGACGGCAGTGGTGGTCTTTCTCGGCGGGGTGATCGGATGGGTCATCCTGATGCCGCTGTATGGGTGGGTCAACGGATTGCCGGCTGATCAAGATGGGCTGTCGGCAGCCATGACGATTTGGAGCGGTCACATCCGCTATGTCGGAATCGGCGCGATGCTGGTGGGAGGCCTATGGACCTTGACGAAACTGCGAGAACCGGTGTGGCAGAGCCTTCAGGTGCTATGGATGGGATTCCGTGGTACGAAGGGTACGGTCAAGGTTGAGGCTGAGGTTAAGGAAAATCGTAGGGGAGAAGGACTCGTACATCGGACGGAGCAGGACGCGTCGTTCTGGTGGATTGTTGTCCCATTTGTCCTCTCCTTACTCCCGATGGCATGGCTCTATACCTCGGTTGTGCAGAGTCTTGGTATCGGTCTGCTGATGACGGTGGTCATGGCGTTGGCGGCCTTTCTCTTCTCCTCCGTCGCGGCCTACATGGCCGGGTTGGTCGGCAGTTCCAGCAACCCTGTATCCGGTGTAACGATCGCCACGATCATGATGACGTCGCTCTTGCTGGTGTTGTTCATGGGGACAGGGCATCCGGCCGGTCCCGCGGCAGCCTTGGTGATCGGCGCGGTGGTCTGCTGTGCTGCGGCTATGGGCGGCGACAATCTCCAAGATCTCAAGACCGGCTATCTGGTCGGCGCGACGCCGTGGAAGCAGCAAGTCATGCAGGTGGTCGGGGTGCTGACCGGCGCTGTCGTACTCGTACCGGTGCTCTCTCTGCTACAGGCCAAGTACGGGATCGGCGACCAGACCATCAGCCATCCGCATCCCTTGAGTGCTCCACAGGCGACCCTCATGGCCAACCTCTCGATGAGTGTATTTGGTACGGGCTTGCCCTGGCCGCTTGTCGGATTGGGCGCGGGGATTGGGATCATCATCATTCTGATCGACCGGCGGCTCGAACGTCTCGGCAGCGAGTTTCGTCTGCCCGTGTTGGCGGTGGCGCTCGGCATCTATCTGCCGTTCAAACTGTCGGCAGCGATATTCGCGGGTGGTGTGATCGCGGCCTGTGCAAAGAGGATGGTCTCAAACAGTGAGGACCACTCGCGGCGTGGGCTGCTCTTTTCGGCCGGGTTGATTACCGGAGAAGCGCTCATGGGCATTCTGCTGGCGCTGCCGATCGCGTTGGAGGCATTGTGGCCCGACATGGGCTCCGATCCCTTTGCCCTCTTCGACAGGCCTCCGTTTGGCGGGTGGCCCGGTCTCGTGGCCGTCACGATCGTCGGAGCCGTGCTGTATCGCATGGCGACAGGCCTCTCTCGTCGGTAGCGGCCAGGCATCGGCAATGATTGTGCGTAGCGAAATGGGATAGGAACGAATGGCAAAGCTTGCAGTCATCGATATTGGAACCAACTCCATTCATATGGTGCTGGCGGAAATCCTTCCGGATGCCGGGTACAAAGTCGTCGATCGGTTTAAAGACATGACCAGGTTGGGCGACGGAACGTTTGTTACAAAGCGGCTGTCCGATGCGGGGATCGCACGGGCGCTGAATACCCTCAAAACATTGGTGACGCTTGCCCGCAACAAGGGCTTTGATCGTGTCGTGGCGGTAGCGACGAGCGCGGTGCGCGAGGCGCACAACGGCGGAGAGTTTGTACATGCGGTTATGGAACAGACGGGACTGG
>JAOUPN010000051.1 GCA_029879905.1 Nitrospira sp.
TGAGGACGGAGAGGAAAGTGCTGAGATAGGATTCAGGACGGAGGACCGAGGGCGGAGGACTGAAAGGGAAGTGCTGAGACTTGAGGACTGAGGACTGAGAGGAAAGTGCTGAGATAGGATTCAGGACGGAGGACCGAGGGCGGAGGACTGAAAGGGAAGTGCTGAGACTTGAGGACTGAGGACTGAGAGGAAAGTGCTGAGATAGGACTCAGGACGGAGGACCGAGGGCGGAGGACTGAAAGGGAAGTGCTGAGACCTGAGTTGAATTCATAACTCTCCACTCCCAACTCTCCACTCTCAATTCTCCACTCTCCACTGAACACCGCCCCTCACCGTTCATACGCTCCTCACTGCTCCTGGGCGTCTTGCCTTTGAACGGTGCCTGTCATAGGATCGCCTGCCTGGTTCTCTCCAGGGTTAGAGGAGTTGTACGTGCCCTCACGATCACGCAATGACACAGGCCTCTTCATCACGCTGGAGGGGGGCGAGGGGAGCGGAAAGACCACACAAGCCCTCCGTTTGTCCCGATCACTGACGGCACAAGGTTATGATGTGCTGCTCACACGAGAGCCGGGAGGCACCCCCCTCGCCGAACGGATCCGCTCGGTTTTGCTCGACCATTCGGACGAAGTCATCGCACCCGAGACGGAGGCACTGCTTATTCTGGCGGCACGCCGCCAACATATCGACCAGGTCATCAGGCCCGCGCTGTCACGTGGAGCAATCGTGATCTGTGATCGGTTTTCAGACTCCACCCTGGCCTATCAAGGATACGGGCGCGGGCTCGACTTGACTGTCTTGCGCATGATAAACGGGTGGGTGACGAACAAACTGACACCGCACCTGACGCTGTTCTTCGATCTCCCGATCGCCGTCGGCCTCCGGCGCCGACATGGCCAAGCCGGGGAACAGAACCGCCTTGATCATGAAGCGCGGCGGTTTCATGCCAAAGTTCGGGCAGGATTCCAGGCATTGGCTGAGCGTGAACCCCGGAGGATCAAGATCGTGGATGCGCGACAATCTCCGGACTCGGTCGCGACTGCGGTGGACACCCTCGTCCTCGGCAAACTGAAACGATCGTCATCACTCAGACGAAGACCGCGGTAACCATGCCCTTCTGCGATATCATCGGCCATGACCTGCCTATCCGATCGCTCAAAGCCGCACTGGGACAGGGCCGTCTGGCCCATGCCTACCTCTTTCATGGAGAGCCCCACATCGGAAAATTCTTTACCGCCACCCGTCTGGCTCAGGCGTTGAACTGTGACCACCCCTCTTCCCTCGAACAATTCGACGGCTGCGGGCTCTGCCGTTCATGCCTCCAGGTCGCCTCTCGCACCTATCCCGATTATGTGGTGATCGAATCGGATCAGGAGTCGGCTGTCCCGCAGATTAAGATCGACCAAATTCGAGAGATCGAACAACAACTGATCTACCGGCCGCTGATCGGGGAACGGAAAATTTGTCTCATCGACGACGCCGACCGTTTGACGATCGGCGCGGCGAATGCGCTCCTCAAAACGCTGGAAGAACCGCCGGGATATGGGCTGTTCATCTTGATTTCCAGCCGTCCGCAGGCGCTCCCGATTACGATTCGCTCGCGTTGCCAAGCCTTGCGATTTACCCCTCCCACCCATGCTCAGGCGGAACGCACGTTGATCGCACAACGAAACATCTCCCAAGCTGAGGCTCGATTCCTGACCCTCTATAGCGACCGGCGGATCGGAGAAGCCCTTACATTGGACATCGAAACCTTGCATGCGCAACAGCGCGAATGCCTCGACCTCGTTGCTCCGTCCACCCTACAATCGATCACGACCGTCCTGACGGTTGCTGAACAGCTGGCAAAATCGGGACGCAGCGCCGAGGTCCTCGGGTGGCTCAGCCATTGGATTCGCGATCTCATGGTCGTCATTGTCGGAGGCGACCTGGACTATCTGCTCCATCTCGATCAACTCGATCAACTGCACCGATATGCGAAACGCGCCGATTCGGATATTCTTTTGGAGCTGCTGAACGAGATCGAGCGCACCGAACAACAGGCAACACGCCACCTCAACATGCACATGGCGCTGGAAACGATCCTCCTCCGGCTCCGCGACGGATTGGGGGTGACGAGGACCGAAGTCACGACGTAGCGCACACACTTCCTAAAGGTCAAGGCTAAGGATCAGGCTAAGGAAACACCAAGACAACAGGTCAATCGTCGCTTCTCCTCAGCCTCAACCTTAACCTCGACCTGGCCCGGCAAGTCTGCTGGCATCCTTCACGCCAACCTGGTATCTTCTCCCACCATGCAGCATAATCAGCCGTTTTACATCACGACCCCGATTTATTACGTCAACGATGTCCCGCACATCGGCCATGCCTATACCACGATCGCCGCCGACGTCCTGGCGCGCTATTGGCGGTTGCACGGCCGTGACGTGTCCTTCCTCACCGGGCTCGATGAGCATGGGCAAAAAGTTCAGCAAGCCGCCGCCAAGGCCGGCATTGATCCGCAGACCCATTGCGACAAGCTGGCTCCGCAATTCCAACGGCTCTGGACACGACTGGATATTTCCAACGACGCCTTTATCCGGACCACCGACCCTCAACATCAATCCGTCGTGCAACGATACCTCCGACAACTGTACGACCAAGGGCTCATTTACCGAGACTCGTACACGGGATGGTATTGCATGTTCGATGAGCGGTTCTGGACGGAAAAAGATGTGGCCGACGGTCTCTGCCCCGACTGTAAACGGCCCGTCGAACAGCTCAGCGAATACAATTACTTTTTCAGGATGGGACAGTATCAGGATCGCCTGATCGAGCACATCAAGACCCATGAACACTTTATCCGGCCCGAATCCCGGCGCAATGAAGTCCTGGGGTTTCTCACGACACAACGGCTCGGCGACCTGTCTATTTCCAGACCCAAATCCCGCCTGTCCTGGGGGATTGAACTCCCGTTCGACACGACCTATGTCACCTATGTGTGGTTCGATGCGCTGCTCAACTATGTGTCCGCGTTGGAATATCTGCCGGACGGAAACCCGGCAGGCTCCCGCTTCTGGCCTGCCGATGTGCATCTTCTCGGGAAGGATATCCTCACGACCCATGCCGTGTACTGGTCCACGATGCTGATGGCCCTGGGCCTCCCGCTTCCCAAGACCATCTTTGCGCATGGCTGGTGGACGGTCGACGGGGAAAAGATGTCAAAGAGCCGCGGGAATGTCGTGGACCCTCATGAAATGGTGGAGGAGTTCGGCGCCGATGCGTTTCGGTATTTCCTCTTAAGGGAGGTCCCGTTCGGGCAAGACGGAGATTTTTCTCGCACCGCCATGATCACGACGATCAACAGCGACCTGGCCAACGGTATCGGCAATCTACTCAGCCGCACCCTCACGATGATCGAGCGCTACACGGACGGAAAGATTCCTGCCGCCGGACCGCCCGCACATGCGGAACTTGAAACGCACATCGCCCGCGTCGCGACCGCGCTCCCGTCCACGCTGGAACGCGGCTTTCTCGCCCTGGCTTTTCGCGACAATCTGCAGGCGATCGGCGAACTCGTCCGCCTCTGTGACGAATATATCGATAAGACCGCACCCTGGAAACTCGCAAAAAATCCGGATGATGCGCCCAAACTCAAGACCGTCCTCAATACCGCTGTCCGCGCCCTACGCCTGTTGGCGGTTTCGTTGTATCCGTTCATCCCACAGGCCGCAAAACAGCTGGTCGGGCAACTCGGCCTTCCCCTCGATCTGGCGACCACGCTTCCCGCAGAGGTCTACCAGTGGGATACCCCTGTTGCCGGCATGCCCATCGCAAAAGGACCTGGCCTGTTTCCTCGAATCGCACCACCGACGACCGCTGCAACACCTGTTCGTGGACAGGACCGCAGCGCATCGACTATCAAAGGAGTCACGCACGTGAGCGACGTTCCAGCAGCCCCGCAACCAACAGCACCGACACCGGCACCAACCACTGCCCCGACCGTATCCGACCAAATCACCATCGACGAATTCATGAAAGTGCAGCTGAAGACGGCGAAAGTACTCAGCGCCGAACGAGTCCCCAAATCGTCAAAACTGTTGAAGCTGCAAGTATCACTCGGCGCCGAACAGCGGCAAATCGTGGCGGGTATCGGCAAGACCTATGAACCTGAATCCTTGATCGGCAAGACCATCGTCATTGTCGCCAATTTAAAGCCGGCCAAGCTGATGGGAATCGAGTCGCAAGGGATGGTCTTGGCTGCAGGGGACACCGAGGTACGAGGCCTCGCTACCGTTCTCGAAGATGTCGACCCGGGCACCAAGATCAAATGATTCCGAACGGCAAGGCGCTGTGGTTGGCGGCGCTACTTTGGCTTGTCTGTTCCCTGTCGCCCTGTCTTGCCGAGCCCATTCTTCAGGCCCCTCCACATCAACCGCGCCTGAACGAACCCCAGCCGACTACCATCCTGGTACGGGTCGTCGCGCACGGCGCCATGGTGTTGGGCAAAGACGTCGGCGGTGCGCGCGTCATGATTACGGATGTCGCCAGCGGACGAATCCTCGCCACCGGGCTCCAGCAGGGGGAAGCCGGCGATCAGAATCAGATCATGCGAACCCCGCGTATGATGGGGGAACCTGCGTACACCTCTCGTCCATCCGCCTCCTTCTCCGCCTCACTGAACCTCACCGCTCCGACTCAGGTGGATATCACCGCGGAGGGTCCGCTGGACTATCCCGCAGCCGCTCAACGTGCGAGTACACGAGTGTGGGTGATTCCGGGACAGGACTTGACCCAAGACGGGATCGTCCTCACACTGAACGGATATATCGTGGAGATCAACGCCCCCAGACCGAGTGAGCCGCTGATCGAACGGGAGGACGTCATGCTCCGTGCTTCGGTGAGAACACTGTCCGGCTCATTGGTCAGACCGCATGGGGACTGGGATTCGAGAAAACTTCAGATCTATGGAGAGGTGTTGATCGGGGACCATGTTCTGGAACGGCTGCAGATGTTCTATACCGGAAGAGAAGCCGATTTCGAGGCCCCGTTCTTTGTCCCGCTTTCCCAAGAGGCGCCGGACGGTATTACGGTCCGTGTGGTAGCCGCGGATCCGGCCGGAGGAAATTTCGGCGTCGGCCACGCCACATTTCCCGTGCTCGGTGAACGTCTGCCGCTCAAGAAGCGAGGATCATAACCGGCCTCTGCCTTGTGCCGTTTCACAGGTATCGTCGTACACCAGCGCTTACGCCGCGCTCTTTTCCTTATCACCGCTGGAATCGGCTCTGATGTCTTCCGGCTCCTGATAATCAGCCGGTTTTTTCGCCTCGACGGCAAATTGGCCGAAACATGTCACTACACAGTCGTCCACCGATTGTTTCACGATACTCGGCCGGTACAACCGGTCGACGGCTTGCCACCGATCTGCGATGGATTCGCTCAACCCTTGCGAGAGGATGGCGTGCCGCAGATACCGTTCGCGAATCGAGGCCAGTTCATCGGTGATGAACATGTTCATATGGACGATGGCCGGCGTATCACCCCGATAGACATGCGGACCGCCGAAGGCGCCGACCATGAACTGTGTTTGCTTTCGGACCAACACTTCCTTACTCTTTCCGTAGAAAAACTGACCGACCCATGGATCTTCGAACAGCCTGTCGTAAAAGGCTTGATGGACTTGTCGGATCATCTCTTCGCCGCCGACGTCGGACAGGAGGTTGTCGTCGTCCCGGAGGCTCCACGATTCTCTTCGTTCAGGGCCCGTCCAGAGACTTCGAGATTCGGATCGACGCCGTTCCATCGCCGCCGGCGGAGCCGCTTCAACCATCATCGCCGCGATATCGTCGTAGACGTGCTCCCATGCCGTCGCAAGCTCTGGAGTAAACGCCTCGCCGAGCTCCGCACCAAGCGTCTCCAGCAAGGCCTGTCTCATCGGTCCCATAAAGTTTTGAAACTGCCGATGGTAATTTCTATGCCGCTTTCCCATCTCAGAAAAGGCCAAACCCATCTTGTCCAAGCTGTTCACGTTACGAAACGTGATGAGTAAATTCGTAAATTTTCTCTGGCGAAACATGTCGCTGCCTTTGAAGGCGGCGCGAGCGGACGGGACTAGCTCGAACAATCGCTCATACATGTTCTTTCCGATTTCATGGATACGGGGTTCGAGCTGCTCAACGCAGTCTCCCACCAAGACGCGTTCGGCTTTTGTGCTTGAAATGGGGGTGGTCATCACGTCTCCTACTCCTTACGGCTGTTATCCCTCGTCTTTACGCCGCCAGTCGATCAGGCAGACTGTTGGCGAACTGCTCTACGAATGCGAGTTGTTGATCCGTTTGGATATAGCGTGGGTTGATGTTTCGAACCGTCTCGATCGCTTGAATCGCTCCTTGCCCCCGATAGACCAAGACACAGGCGATGATGGTACCGGTTCGACCCAGCCCCGCCCGGCAATGCAACACCGTGCATTGTGCGATATCAATCCATGACGAAATTCTCCGACACAGATCAACCGACGGCTGGAGTTCCGGCACGCCCATGTCCGGGATAGGGAAATGCACACTCCGCAGCCCCAACGCCTCGAGCTCATCGGTATACAACGGCTTTTCCGTAAGATTAACGACAACCGCCACCCCGAACTCCTTCAGGGCTGCAATGTCTTCTTGTACGTTTCCCAACAAGCCGGGCTGTTGCATGCCGCCGAGCAATCCGGGAAGCGCCCAATAAAAATCTCGGATAGGTGTCCGTACCGGTGTAGGAAGAGGCGGAACGACGACCGATGGAGTACGGACTTCCTCTTCCACCTCAACGACCTGGTCGACCGGCCAACAACTTCCGGACGAAAGAAACTCACGACCGAGCTCGGTCATGGGACGCGAGAAGAATTCCTCCTTGGGTGTCGTTTCAATCACCTGTCCACCCGTGATGAGACAAATGGTATCGCACACACGACGCGCTTCCTGCTTGTTATGTGTGACCAACACGACAGCCATCCGACGCCCGAGCTGCTCCAACAAATTGAGGAGTTCCTCTTCTTCTACCACGGCAACATCCGGCGAGGGCTCATCCACAAAGAGACAGGGAGCCCCCTTCGCCAACAACCGGGCCATTAAGATCTGCTTGTGCTTGGCCATCGACAAGGTCGTGACCGGTGCGTCCAGTAATGTCGAGAACTGGTCCCGTAATCCAATCGTATCAAATGCTTGCAAAGCACATTCCCGTTTATCTTCAGCAGAAATCTCGTGTGAACAGACACCCTCAAGGACGTTATCCACTACGGTGCCGACATAGAGTCGCGCTTTTTGCGCAAGAAGGGGGCATTTTTCGGCTACGACGGCCGGAGGGCAGGTCAATAGATCGATCCCGTCGATGAGAGCTTCTCCGCGTGCCCAGAAACTCGGCAGGTTATCGTTTTGTCTCGTCAGGGCACGAACCAGCCCGCTTTTCCCAACCCCGGAAGGCCCCATCACACCCAGTACGCCACGCCGTGGGATACTCAGGTCGATGCCATTGAGCACAACCCTGTCTCCATAGCCCAGAGACACCTGACGCACAGCAATCAATGGTTCCGAATCAGTGCTCACGTCCGTGCGTTCACCATGTCAGGAGATCGCCCTAGCACATCGGCGACTGTTTCAAGCGCGTCCCGTTGCTCGTCGCTCTGCGCCAACGCCGTACGCATGTCCCCGTTCAACAAGTCACGAACCTCCGTGCGTCTTTCGACCGGCCAGGTACGTAGATGTGCTTCAAGAATCGTCGGAAGTTGCGCCAAGGGCGCTGAAGAGCCGGAGGACCGAGTACCCGATTCATCAAGAAACCCGGAATACAGCAACTCTTCATCACGCACGATCATATTGTCCAGACCGAGACTCAGCTTCTCGCTTCCCCCTTCCAAGCGTGAGAGCATTTCCTTCAGCCGCTTGGCGATCACGACCAGCATGGTCGCACTGCGCAGCACATCCGGCTGGCTTGCGCCGTTTCGTAGCCACTCCCCTGCCGATAGCCCGGCAGACACTCCTTGCCAAACCCGATACCCATTATCTCCTGATTCGGTGACCGCAATGAATCGTTCCCCCACCATCACGTATTTGACCAACTCGCTGGCCTGTGCCAGGGTCAACAGATGCTGCCTGGCCTCCATGAGTGATCCGAATTGCTCTCCCTTCCCGGACCTGATAAGCCATTCCGGCGCGGATACATACCAAGCTCCGTCCTGACGCAATTCCGGCTGCCCCATCCCGGCTACGGCGGCATACATCCGTTCCCGCCCACGCACCGGAGGATAGACCCCTCCTGCGACCACATGGGACTTCAAACCTTTCACGATCAACTCATACTCTCCGGACGATACCTCCGGCCTGACCACAGTCTCCGGCTCGGGTTCTGTCGAAACCGAAGCTGCCGTACCAACTGCCTCGGTCGAGGGAGCAGGCGTGATGCCGGGACTTTCCGACGACGACAGGGCCTCCGTTCGATGCGCTTCCGAATCGGAACCTCTGCGTTCGGGCACGGACATCTTCACGGAGCTGGGTGGTCCCGTCTCTTCCTCCCGCTTCACCATCAAGTCGAACAATTGTTGCCCGCCGTTGAGATCGAGCGTTTTCCCCTTCTCCAGCATATTTAATTCGATCAACGCATGAACCCGATCCAATCCCAAACTGACGGCGGAAATAAATGCCTCGCGAAGACCGTCGCCGTTGGTGGCAGAACTGGGACGAATCACGGGATTGGGGTAGTTCAATTCCGTCAACACACTTCGAAACGCATCAAGCGAATGGGCGGCCGGATCATCCTGCTTGTTCAATTGAAAGATCATACCGATGGGCGGCTGAGGCTCCTTGACCCAGGGAATGACTTCATCGAGGAATTCACGGTTTTTCCCCCACCGTGACGGGGTGGAGTCCGCAACAAATACGATGCAATCAGCCATATCCACCAGCATCTTGCGGCGGCTTGTCAACGTCGTCTGGCCGGGAACCGCAATAATTTGGCAGCGGATAGGTCTCCCCTGAAACAGGCCGGCCGAATGGTCGAACCAATCAAAAAACAATGTCCGACCGAATGAATCGGACGGGCTGAAGATTTGCTCCTCGCCCGTTTTGCCTTTTAGAATACGACTGAGAGCCTTCAGACTTTCAGTCTTCCCTGAAAACGGCGGCCCGGCATAGACGATGCGGATTACAAGGTTGTCTTGCGACTCATCAAAAAACGCCACGATATTCCTCTCTTCCGCCTAGCACTCCATGTGTTGATCCCCACACATGTTGCACCGGATTCCCTTTCGAGACCACCCGGTGCAACAGACGGGCCTTTCAGGCAATCATCACGCACGCATCCTTTACATGCCTCCACGTGGGAGGATTGCATGAATTAGAGCGTTGCACCTGCTGCGAGTTCACGCGTCTTGTTCACGGTCATACCCAGGTTGGCGCTCGCACGCGCCACGACGCAGAGCACGACGCTTTCTTTCGATTTCAGACGACAGAACACGTGCAGCAAATTCTTCGAGGACACGATCAGCTCCTTGAAGTAGTGCTCGTCCCCCGTTTCACCGCGGGTCTTCTTGAAAATCCGCTCGATCTGCTGGACCATATCGCCCTCGAACATCTCCTTGCTCGCGGCTGCCAGCAAATCCAACACGGACTGCGGATGGGACTCCGTCGTTTTGACCGCCAGCAACATGCCGGTCGACAGATCGACGACTCCCGCCGCCACCGAATTGGCCACATCCTTTATCGCACCAGCCACTACGGCATCTGCACTCATGTGATTACTCCTTTGTTATGAGGCACCTTGGTTAAGAAAGACTGCGTGACCGTTCGGCTTCGGCCTCATAAAGCCACGGCTCATTCGCAGTCCAGGCACGGCACATCCGTTATCACAGCGCACACCGACACTCCCTTGTGGGATTCCGTTCTTTGCCGCAAGACTCAGCCGGCATGTCGCATCGTCTTCGGCCACGACTGCACAACCTCAAGCTCTTTGATAAACTCGTCCCACCGCCGCTGATCTTTGTCTCTGCTGCACAAAAATTCTACGCCGAACCGGTCGCAGCTCACCCACTGCACCTTTGCCGGATTCACCAGAATCGGGTCGATATATCCCGGAATCTCCAGCGAGAGAATCACAAAGCTTCCTCTCTCCACTCCCCCAAGATGAGGAACCGCAATACGGCACCCATTGGCGGATATGTCGGCGGTCGTCGCGGTACCGGAACCGTCGAGCCAGCGATAACGCACACCGAGCACAACAGACGATCGTGGATATCTGCGACGCTCGTCCCGCATAAGGCGTCCCTGCGCAAATGCGTGGTCCATGTCCGAAGCTACCCCCTTGGTAAATAATTACGACTCCGGCACAACCTCTCAGGCCAGGAGTGCCTCGCTTCCCTCTGCCGGCTATTCCGACATCCTGAAGCATCTCCTCCCTTCCTCATACCGTTATTGGGCCGGATACCACACGAACAGCATGAAAAAGACCGCGTAGGCCGTCACCATCGTCCCTGACAAACTCCACATCAACAAACGGCCTAAGGTCCGATGCCGACCGACACCGGCCCTCATCGCACCTGCCCCGATTCCGAAACGGAGTGAAGACAGTCCGCTATAGAGATTCGCAATCCCCAACCCAATGGTACTGAGTGCCAGCGTGATATGAACCGACAAGATCGGCAGGTACCACTGTCGATACTGTTCACTGGGGCCATGAAACTGCTCGTTGCCGAACAGCTGTAGCTTAATGAGATAGGCCACCAACCACACACCGATCATCGTGCTCATGGTCAGCATCCAACGCGAATGGGGCTGTACGTTCCCCTTCCGCGCCTCGTAGGCACCCAAGCAGGCCACTCCGTACGCGACTGTGAGCCCGACCAGCACGCTGCTCCACATGATCATCTTGGCATCCATGGCGCCCTCCCTTTCTCCATCGCTTGGAACTACCCGATGGGTCAGTGCCCACGCCTCAGACGCTCGACCAACGTATTGGGAAACCCGAAGTTGGTCATATCGGTCACCGTCCGATCAATTTCATATGCGAGGCTATGCATCCGAAGTGTTCGGGTCTCCGGCTCGTATGTCGCAAACCGTGCCGCCGGTTTTCCTTCGCGTGTTTGCCCGACCGATCCCGGGCAGACCAATGCATGGTGATAATCATTCAACCGATAGTCATCGTTGGTGTAGCATTTGTCCGGGGCGCCGCGTTTGCGGGCATAGACGGCCGGAAGATGCGTGTGTCCGTGGAAACAGAGCGACAACTTGCGGCGCTCCAACCAATCCAGATTCGACTCATAGGTCATGTGATAGACATAGGCATTCATGAAGGTGGGGTCGACCGGAGCACCATGAACGGCAAACCACCCGTCGCCCTCCAACATCGGAGGCAGACCGGCCAGCCATTTTTTATCTGTGTCGGACAGGTGCTGCAGTGTCCATTCCAACGCCCACTTGGCATGGGATGTGACCCCCGTCCCCTCCGGAACGATGCCTTCCGCCGCCAGATGATCGTGATTGCCTTTCAACGTGGAAAATCCCGTCGCTTGCAATCGCTCGATACATTCGGCCGGGTGCGGCCCATATCCCACGACATCGCCCAACACAATCCCTTGCGTGATACGCTCCCGATCCAAGAACGCCAACACGCTCTCCAGAGCCGGAAGATTGGCATGAATGTCCGCCAGCACGGCAAAGGTAGTCCGGTTGTCGACCTCCGGAGCTCTACGCTCGGCCTTGCGTCGTTCAAAGGCCTTCTTGAAGGTCTTAAAGACCTTCAAGCGGTCTTCCGCCGGAATGAAGACATCCTCCAATTGTCCTGACAGCACATAAATGTATTGACCGTTAGGATAGACATCGAGGATCAGCCGCCTGAGCTCCGTTCCGAACCGTTCCGCGGTTTCCGATGTCATCCAGGACAACGAACGGAAGTACACCCCAAGCATATGCGCGAAGGTCACACAGTCGTCCCATGGATATACGTCATCATCGAGATAATAGAGTTGCCGATCTTGCGTCATACCGAAATTGGACAATCCCTCATCCAATCGGATGTGATGGGCCTTGGACGTTTGAAAATACAATCGGCACACGCTCATGAGATCATCCAAGGCGCTCTCCGTCTCAATCGGCTGCGCCGATGTGGGCGACAGAATCGTATGCAGCGGCGTCAGCAACGGGCACACATTGCCGATCACCGGTGACGAGTCATCCTCTACATGAATGACGAACCACGTCTTGTCCGGATGATGCACGCGATAGGACCGTTCTTTCTCCAGAGCCTGACGTGCAACGGCGATAATCGATGCGGCCTTATTCCGATAGGCTTCCGGCCTCAGCTTCACGATATCGTGTTCGCCGACATGCAGTTTGGTCACAGGCCTGCCGGTAAACTGCGCTCCATGCTCCAACGGCGTTCGATCCTGCAAGAGCAAGAGCCGGATCTTGTCAGGCGTGTACCGATCAGTCGAAACCCCACCGACCGCCCCCAACAGTTCTATCGTCCATCCGTTATGCATAGACACACATGCTTCCGCTCTCTCTCACCATTCCGACGATGAAACGATCACCCTTGAATATTCCACCGATTCTCAATGCCGAGCCCATACGACATTGAGCGATGGCATGGAGATGGGGGCGCCCCCCCATCTCCTGTGTTATCCCTGCCCGTACTAAATTACTTGCTGTCATTGGCTTAGGGATTTATGGGCACATCGGCGCAATCTTGGTCATGTTGTTCCGGACTCCGGCCCACCCCATGCCGAGATTGACCTTTTTGTTTGTGATCAACACCACCATGGCATTCGGTTTACCCGTCACAGTCGCGATAAAATGCAGCGTATTTTCCGTGGCCATCTGGACTTCCTTGATACTATCCACCACCTTGTTCCCACGGTTTTTGGAGAGCAGATCTTCGACGGCCTTCACCGTCTTTCCTCTCACCATGTCTACGGACGCAGCCGCAACGGCATCCAGATAGGATTGCGTGAAGTAGGGCACGTTGTGCGCCACACCCAACAACAATCCCGTGTTCAAATCCACGACGCCGCAACCCAACGCTCCATCGACACTCCCGATGATTTCCTTGCAGACATCATTCAAACTTGCCATCTTGCTCCTCCTGGTTATAGTGATGTGGTCTCTCACCCCATTGCCCAACCCGGAGCCTCCTCATAGGCCCACGGACGGCGTGTCAAGGTGGGGCATCCTCTCGCGCCATGACCGTTACGTCATCGGTATTTTCGGCATATTCTCCGCAGTCTTTTGAGCGGTGCTTCTTGCCCAACTCAACAGCGAACCCAACCCGTTCTTGGAACTACTCACACAAATCAAGACGAAATCATCATTAATATGATTGAACAGCACTAACCCATCGGCATTTTCCGAAATGATGATGTCGCAGACTCCATGCGCAAGTTCTTTGGCAATGGCATCCCCGAGAGCCATGAGCGAACTACCCATCACCGACACCCGTTCGCTTGCACATTCAGCCCGCTGCTTTTCCGCGCAAAGCCTGCCGTCGAGGGTCGACACCATGGCCGCATCAACCACGTCGCAATTTTGAAACAGCTCCTGCAGTTGGCTGTAGAAATAGACTTTCACAGATTGAGGAATCATGGATTAGGTCCTTACGCTTTTCGTGTTTCTAATTGCGCCACTAATGTTTCCAACATCGCGAGAATCTGTTCCCGTTGTCGCACATCGACTGAGAACACCGGCACCGTCCATTTGTCACGCGCCAAATATGTTTCATAGTCATGGAGGCTCGGAGCCGACTTCTGATCCATATGGGTGATTCCCAGAACCGCGCCGGTCTTCTTGATGAAATCACCGTACACACGAAGGTAGTGCGTCAATTCATGCAATGGGTTGTCTCCGGCATTGTTGATCAACAACACAAGGCCCAGCCCGCCCCGGCAGAGAATGTCGCTCATGAATTCGTACCTGACTTGGCCCGGTGTTCCATACAGACGAAGTTTTTTTCCGTTCGGCAGCGTGAATTCCCCGTAATCCATCGCGACGGTCGTCTCGGATTTCATACGTCTGACGATGTCGCTCGCCCGTGCCTCCGTATGAATGGGAGGAATTTCGCTGATCGTCCGCAACGCCGTCGTTTTCCCCGCGCCGATACTCCCACCAAGGATCAATTTGATTTCTTTCGCATCCGCATCGGCGGCCTGATGCCGCTCGGCGACTGCCGCGAGTCGGCCCCAGAGATCTGAATCCGTGTTACCCGTCGTGGGCTGCGGACTCTCAACCTGTTGAACCGGTACAGGCTGATCCACCACCACAATCGGAGCAGCATCTATCTTCTTTTCGAACGATGCGGCTAATTCCTTGAGTAGATCGATCAATGCTGACGTATCCGACGGTTTTTTCAGACTCCAGCGGACATCGGGCAACGCATCAGGGGTATAGGCAATCGGAACAGGCTGGGCATGTGATTGCGCCTGCTGCCATTCACGCAGACCTTCCGGATTCGACAGGTCATAGAGCACCGCATGCGGCGACCCATTGGCTGACGCTTCCCATGGTTTCGGCCACTTATTTGAATGGATGGACAAAAGACACGAAAAAATCAGGGTTTCATGTTCCTGGAGCCCTACGAAACCAAGCCGATACTTTGCACTCGCCATAAGAATTCCCTACTCCCATTGGCCGACTGCGCTTACAGAACTCCTCTACGCAGCAGGACAATCACCGCAAAAACTAAGCGGCCGCTTACAGTCTGAAAATATGTTATGGGCGTGGTGCTGGCCCGAACCGGCTGAGGACTTTCGAGTGGCTTCACGCACATGCATCAGACGACACAGCACGACGCCCCACTCAAGGCCAATTCCTCTAGTAGCAAGGGGTGGGCCACAACATCTGCTGAGAAAACGGCTATGCGAACTCAGCACTGAGACTACTAAAGAAAGAGCAGTACAAGTGCCTGATAATATGTCGTTCAGGTCCACGAGCCAGAGATTTTCCGGCGTGTAACTGATGTCAAAATTATCGATGTGATCAGTGAGGGAAACTGTTGCAGATGCCAAAATTTGTCTGTGAATGTCCGATTTTGTCAGTCATTTTATGCCCCTAACGTATGGGATATGCTGTGGGCTATCCACGCAGCATTCCTTGGTTATCGCCATCGTCATCCCAAACGCCGGAACAGAGCTGAAAGAAACTATTCAATTACATTCATGAGTTGCACTGGTCGTTGAGGCATCACAGCAGGTTCTGCATGAGGAAATTGTGGCAGAACCAGCTCCTATCGATGAGCCTTGGCAGCTAGGCACAGGTCTCGCAAGTTCCGGAAGGATCTCGGAGGCACGGTTGCACCCGCCTCTTGCTGTGATTTTTTTCACCCGCCTTCGCCGGAAGCCACGCAGAAAACCGTGGAGGAATGCGCAGCGGGTGTCCTCCGATCCGTCGGCCGGAGCCTATGGGCGGCGTGCCGAAGCCTTGGCTGTGGAGGATAGGCTTCCGGCCTTCGTAGCCTGTCGGCTGCTTCGGCGGAGTAGGCTCGGCGAGGTGTCGCCGAAGAATTAAGAGGCCATGGCTGGCAAGCCGTAGGGCGCCACAAATCTTAGATACCGCACCAAACTTCGCCGTCGTGGAGGAGCGAGAACCATGGGTATGAGGAAGATCGTGTACGAAGGAAAGAAGTATGTCGGTCGAGAGGGCGAAACCGTACTCGATACGCTTCTTCGGCAGGGGGTCAACCCTCCGTTTTCATGCCGCAACGGCGCCTGCATGGTATGTCTGCAACGCTGTGTCAACGGAACGCCCAGCGAGGACTCGCAAAAATCGCTTCGGCCGAGCCTTCAGAAAACGGGATACTTTCTCCCCTGCGTGTGCATTCCGGACGAAGATTTGGATTTGGCTCCTCCGCGTGAAGCCGATCTCTATAGCTTCGCCGTTGTGATAGAAAAAGATTTTCTAGCCAAGGATGTTTGCCGGCTTCGGCTCGAATCATCCACCCCCCTCTACTACCATGCGGGACAATTCATCAACATCAAACATCCGAGCGGTCTGACGCGCAGCTACTCACTTGCGAGTGTTCCGATGGAACATTCCTCTCTCGAATTACACGTCAAGCGGGTACCAGACGGTGAAGTCAGCAACTGGATTTTCGACGG
>JAOUPN010000269.1 GCA_029879905.1 Nitrospira sp.
TAATCAACGAACGCATCGTCGCCAACTCGGCACCGGCTACCCAGGCATATAGGGCCACGATCGGCCAGGTGACGAGAATCGCGACCCTCGACGGCGTGATGATACGGGACAGTTCCAAGAGAACTCGTGGCGGTAGCATCAGGGCCGTCCGCCGCACGATCCAGAATACGACACCCGCGACAAGACCAAGATGGGATCCGGAGATCGACAACAGGTGCACCGTTCCGGTCGCCATAAACCATTCCTGAAGATCCTGCTGCATATAGCCCCGCTCGCCGATGATGATGCCGAGAAACACCCCGAGCGTCGGTTGACTCAACGTGGCCACAGCCGCCGATCGAATCGTGGCTCTCCAGTGATCGATGCGATTCCCCGCAAACCAGCGCCAGGTTGCCGCACCCGATTCCGTGACGCGCACCGCTCCCTCACCGGACACCGTTGCCATGTAGGAAATTCCTTGGCGTTGTACGTATGCGGCATAGTCGAACCCGCCAGGATTCATCGACCCAGACGGAGCACGCAGCCGTGTTCGGAAGGCGATACGATCCCCATAGTGAAGAGCCTCTCCGGGATCCCGCCACACGAGACGAATGATCCTCGTACGACTATCCGCATCATGATAGACGACCAGTGCGGTTTGGCGTCCCGGACCATGCTGAACCGGCGTCATCACACGCCCGACGATGTCGACCGGCGGACTCTTGCGGTGATCAACGGTCGACCGATCAGCATGAACGGCAGGAGCGGCAATCGTCCAATAACACACCCCCGCAAGCAGAGCTCCGTAGAGCCACACCGCTCGACGCGGGGTCATATCACCGTATTGTTCGAACCAGGTCAGGACTAAGGCCGTACCGACCAAGACCCCGCAGATGACGATGGGGAAAAAAGGAAGTTGTGAACCGCAGAATAACCCAAGAAGAAACGCGGTCGTGAGGGACGGCAACATAAGCCCCTCATGGAGTAATCGTTATTCAGCCGATGTGGGCGCGCACGACACGCGCCAGCCCCTCGGCAACTTCCTTAATCATGGTGTCCTGCTCGCCTTCCACCATGATACGCAGGAGCGGCTCCGTCCCTGAATATCGAACCAGGACCCTCCCGCACCCGTTGAGCCGTTGCTCGCTCTCTCGCATCGCACGCTCGACGTCCGGAATCGATTCCAAGCGAGGCTTCTTTGCGACCTTCACGTTCAGTAAGATCTGAGGAACCGCAGACATGGCCTTCGCCAACTCCGATAACGGCTGCTTGGTGCGTTTCATGAGTGAGAGGACTTGCAGGGCGGAAATCAATCCGTCGCCTGTCGTATTATGATCGAGAAAAATAAAATGTCCCGATTGCTCGCCGCCGAAGTTATATCGGTCGGCCTGCATCCGCTCCATCAAATACCGGTCGCCGACCGGCGTCCGCACCAAGGAAATACCGGCCTTCGACATGGCAAGTTCCAAACCGAAATTGCTCATCACGGTCCCCACCAGCGTCTGTCTGGCCAAGAGCCCCTGACGATGAAGATCCAACCCCAAGGCCGCCATGATATGGTCGCCGTCCACGACCGCACCCTGCTCGGACACGAAGATCGCCCGGTCCGCATCGCCGTCCAGAGCAATACCGATATCGGCATGGGAACGGAGCACGGCCTCTTGCAACTGCTCGGGGTGGACGGCTCCACACCCCGCATTGATATTCATCCCGTTGGGGGTATTCCCGATCACTTCAACCGTGGCGCCTAACTCTCGAAGGACGGTCGGGGCGACTTTATAGGCGGCTCCGTTCGCGCAATCGACGACAAGTTTCATCCCTTGAAAATCCAGATCCCGCGGTACGGATCGCTTGGTAAACTCAATATACCGGCCGTCGGCGTCGTCGATTCGATAGGCTTTTCCGATCAAATCGGCGGTCGGCCGGAGGTGGCTGATTTCATCGGAGACGATCAGTTGTTCGATCCGAGACTCCACCTCATCGGGAAGTTTGAACCCGTCGTTTGAGAAAAACTTGATTCCGTTGTCCTGATACGGATTATGCGAGGCGGAAATGACGACTCCGGCATCTGCCCGAAGACTCCTGGTGAGAAACGCAATGGCGGGGGTCGGCATCGGTCCCACCAGCAACACATCGACTCCCATCGAACAAATTCCCGACGTCAGGGCGGATTCCAGCATATAGCCGGAAATGCGCGTATCCTTGCCGATGACGATTTGATGGCGTCCGGCCCTCCTCATGAAGATGTGCGCAGCGGCACGCCCGAGTTGCATCGCCATTTCACTGGTCATCGGATCAAGATTTGCGACACCCCTGATCCCGTCGGTCCCGAATAACTTACGCATGATGCTCCTGTCTCGTTTCATACCCCTTCGACCGAATAGCCGCAGCCACCGTCACGATATCCGCCGTTGCCGCAACATCATGCACGCGAAGAATTCCGGCGCCTCGGTCGACTGCAATCGCCACCGCCGCAGCGGTCCCCCACTCTCGATGTTCCGGCGGCCGTCCGGTCAATTGTCCGATGAATGATTTCCTGGACACTCCGACAAGCAACGGACGTCTCAACCTGGTGAACACCGACAGCCCATCCAGTATTTCGAGATTATGTTCCAGCAGCTTACCAAAACCGATGCCCGGATCAAGTACGATGTGTGTTTTGGAAATTCCCGCTTCGACGGCGGCATGCAGCCGCTCCTCAAGAAAGTCGGCCACCTCCGTCACGACATGGTGATACCGCGGAGCCACCTGCATCGTGTGAGGCGTCCCCTGCATATGCATCAGGATCACCGCCGCGCCGGCCTGTGCCACCACCGAAGCCATCTCACGATCCCATCTGAGCGCACTGACGTCGTTGATGATCGATGCTCCGGCATCCAAAGCCGCCAGCGCCACCGCCGACTTGGTCGTATCGACAGAAATCGGGACAGGAACCTGACCGGCCAATGCGGCCACGACGGGAACCACCCGGGCAAGTTCCTCCTCTTCCGTCACAGGATCGGCGCCTGGCCTGGTCGATTCCGCTCCGATATCAAGTATGTCCGCCCCCTGCTCGACCAAACGACAGGCATGGGCGACGGCCTGATTCGAGTCGATATACCGTCCGCCGTCATAAAAAGAATCGGGCGTGACATTCACGATCCCCATGATCAAAGGACGTCGGCGGCATTCGATCATTCGCCCCTTGGCACAAAACCAATCACCGGACACGTCACCCTGCGAAGCAACCTCTTCCATCCAGATTACACCGTCCCGATCACAACAGACGAACAACGACCCATCCTCGGTGCCCCGCGCAAGAACGAGACATCATGTAGGGCCTCACAGCTTCCGCCCACTTCTCCGAGCCTACTCCCACGAAGTAGACCACAGGCAACGAAGGCTTGAAGCAGTTCGTCCTTGAAGGCCGAACAACCGTCACGTCCTGCCAATGGGTGTGAGCGAACCGAACGTCTTACTATATAACTATTCTGACGTTTCAGAAAGGGAGAATGAGGAGCAGAAAAAAGAAGGTCGGGGGAAGCCTTGCCGCATGTGCAAGCTCACCCCCGACCTTCAAAAAACCGATATAGGACAGATCAAACAGGAACGGTTTGAGAAGACGACTGCATGAGAATCTGATCGATCTCCGGCGCGTCCAGTACTTCTTTTTCCAGCAGCGCCTCGGCCAACGCCTTCAAACTGGTCATCTGTTCGGTCAAGACACGCCGCGCCCGTTCGTAGTTTTCATTCACAAAGCGCTTGATCTCCAAGTCGATTTCCAAAGCGACTTGATCGCTGACATCGCGCTTCGCTGCAAAGTCTCTTCCCAGGAAAACGGCATCCTCTTTTTGGCCGAAGGTGATGGGACCCAACTTTTCACTCATGCCCCACTCGCACACCATCTTTCTCGCCAAATCCGTTGCACGCTCTAAGTCGTTCCCCGCACCGGTCGTCACATGCTGAAAGACCAATTCTTCCGCAACGCGTCCGCCCATGAGAATGGCCAGCGTATTGTACAAGAACTCTTTGGAATAACTGTGCCGATCATCCGTCGGCAACTGCATCGTCAGTCCTAACGCTCGTCCACGCGGAATAATCGTCACTTTATGGACAGGATCCGTTCCCGGCAACATTTTCGCCATCAATGCATGACCGGCCTCATGATACGCCGTGATCCGTTTCTCTTCGTCCGTCAGGATCATGCTCTTGCGCTCGGCGCCCATCAAGACCTTGTCCTTGGCCATTTCGAAGTCCACGGTCTCGACTTCTTTTTTGTTTTGGCGAGCCGCCCACAAGGCTGCTTCGTTCACCAAGTTCTCAAGATCGGCGCCTGAAAAACCCGGAGTTCCACGGGCGATCTTTTCCAGTTCCACGTTAGCCGCAACCGGCACCTTCTTCGTATGGACTTTCAAAATCTCGGAGCGGCCTCGAACATCCGGCCGATTCACCATCACCTGGCGGTCAAAACGGCCCGGCCGCAGCAACGCAGGATCAAGCACATCCGCGCGGTTGGTCGCGGCCACCAGAATAATCCCTTCCGCCGTATCGAACCCGTCCATTTCCACCAGCAGCTGATTCAGCGTTTGCTCGCGCTCGTCATGGCCGCCGCCGAGTCCTGCTCCGCGCAAACGACCCACCGCATCGATTTCATCGATGAAAATAATGCAGGGTGCATGCTTTTTCCCCTGCTCGAACAGGTCACGAACCCGCGACGCACCGACGCCGACGAACATCTCCACGAAATCCGATCCGCTGATACTAAAGAACGGCACCCCGGCTTCGCCGGCAATGGCCTTCGCCAGCAACGTCTTTCCGGTTCCCGGAGGACCGACGACGAGCACGCCTTTGGGAATGCGCCCGCCCAGCTTCTGGAACTTCCTCGGGTCTTTAAGGAAATCGATGATTTCGAGAACTTCTTCTTTCGCCTCATCGATGCCCGCCACATCGGCAAAAGTGATCTTCTTGCGCTCCTCGGTCAGCATCCGTGCGCGGCTCTTACCGAATGACAACGCCTTGTTCCCTCCGACCTGCATTTGCCGCATCAGGAAAAACCAGAGACCAAGGAACAGGATAAACGGCCCCCACGTCACAAGAAACGTGATGTACCACGGGCTTTCATCCGGCGGTTTGAC
>JAOUPN010000270.1 GCA_029879905.1 Nitrospira sp.
GCCCAGACATCATTGCCGTTGCCGTAGGCGACCATCGCGACAACGAGCCACAGAACTTTTTGTAGTTTCACGGGGTAACCTCTCTATGGTTGTGGGCCTGTAAAGAATAAGGTTTTGTATTGTAGCTCCTCAGACGTGAAAAACAACCCCCATATTTGTTCTTGGTTTATCCGGATTGTGCGTGGATGTTCCCATGGCCAACCTTAGTCTTCCCGTCTCGTTTCATCGTGCCGCCAGTGCAGAGTGTGTCGAGGCCAGCACATGGTACGAAGGGAAACGCCGTGGTCTCGGCATCGAATTCATCACTGAGATTGAACGCTGCATATTATTGGCGTCCAGCGATTCTCTCCATTTTGCATTTGTAATGCACCCATACGCATACGTTTCCGCCGGCTGACTTTTTCTCGTTCTTCCGTTACCCTGTCCTTCAATCCATTCATTGAATATTCCGGAGGGTGATGAATTCCGACTCCGAATCGGCAGGTCATGAGAGCAAACAGAAGCCGAGGATCGAAGTGTTGCCGCGCGATGAGGAGCGTGACCATCTGATCCAGGTTGCCGATCTGTTGGCCAAGGCGCTGGATACGGCGATTAGAATTCCTGGGACATCGATCACCATTGGCTTGGATCCGCTGATCGGTTTGATTCCCGGCATCGGGGATGCGTTGGCTGGTTTGCTCGGCACCGGAATCCTGGGGATTGCCGCACGTTTGCGGCTTCCACGGATTGTGCTGGCTCGGATGGGGCTGAACTTGTTGATCAACGGTGTGGTGGGGGCCATCCCGGTCGTCGGCGATCTGTTTTCGGTCTGGTTTCGGAGTCATGCGAGAAACGCCGCATTGTTACGGGAAGCCGCGATGCGGCCTGATCGAGAGACTCGACCGGATTGGTTGTACGTTGCGGGAATCATCGGAGGGACGGCCACAGTCATGCTACTGGCGATCGCGGGGGTGATCTGGTTGATCGCCATGCTCTGGAAGCTGATCGCGGTATAAAAAAGAACGTCGGATATGCTATAGAACACCTCCCTCAGTTGATCCGAGTACATCTGAACCGTTGAACCGCCTAATGCATCCAATGCCTGTCTCTTTATGGAACGAGAAGCGAAACCCTACATCTTAAAACGCCTTGCGGATGAGGCTAGCCCTCGGACCCTGTCTATCGATTATCAGGCTGCGCTGAATTCTCAGCAGTTGGCGGCGGTGACGGCGGGAGAGGGGCCATCGCTGGTAATTGCCGGAGCCGGAAGCGGCAAGACGCGTACGCTCGTGTATCGCGTGGCTTATCTGATTGACTCCGGTATCGACCCTTCGAATATTCTCTTGCTGACGTTTACGCGCAAGTCGGCGCAAGAAATGTTGAGTCGTGCCGGTGATTTGATCGGCGCGCGAAGCCAGCGTGTGTGCGGCGGCACCTTCCACTCTGTCGCGAACATGTTGCTGCGCCGCTACGGCCGTTCGATCGGGGTGGAACCAGGTTTCACGATTTTGGATCGGGGCGACGCGGAAGACTTGATCGCCCTCTGTCGGGCGCAATTGGGTCTCAACGACAAAGGTAAACGGTTTCCTCGCAAGGGAACGGTCATGGAGATCCTGAGTAAAAGTGAGAATACTCTGCGCGGTCTTGACGATATCGTACTCGAAGAGTTCGCCCATTTCGCCGACCATTTGGAAGATTTGACCCGGCTCCAACAGGCGTATCAATCGGCTAAGCGACAGAAACAGCTGCTGGACTACGATGATTTGCTGGTGATGCTGCGACGACTCCTTGAGTCAGACGAATCCGCCCGTGCGGCGATCTCCCGGCAGTATCGCTACATTCTTGTGGATGAGTATCAAGATACGAATCGGTTACAGGCCGAAGTCATTCGCCGGCTCGCTTCGACGCACAATAATGTGATGGTTGTCGGAGATGATTCTCAGTCGATCTATGCATTTCGAGGTGCGACGTTTAAAAATATTATGGAGTTTCCGACGCTCTTCTCGAACGCGACGATCTATAAGTTGGAAGAGAATTATCGCAGCACCCAACCGATTTTGAGCTTGGCCAATTGCATCATCGAGGAAGCGACGGAGAAGTACACGAAACGTTTGTTCACGAGAAAGATCGACGGACCCTTGCCGTCTCTCGTGGAAGCGGCCGGAGAGAATGCGCAATCGCGTTTCATCGCGCAGAAAATTCTCGAATTGCGGGAAGAGGGTGTGCCCTTGAGCGAGGTGGCGGTCCTGTTTCGCTCGAGCTTCCATTCGTTCGACTTGGAAATCGAGCTTTCGCGCGCAGGGCTTCCGTTTATCAAGCGCGGCGGGGTGAAGTTCATCGAGACGGCCCACGTCAAGGATTTGTTGGCCCATGTGCGGGTGATCGCCAATCCGCTCGATACGGTCAGTTGGCATCGGGTGCTGATGCTCGTGGAAGGTGTCGGGCCGAAGAAAGCGCAGGATCTGCTTGCTGCGATCGTGAAGGTTGGTCGACCGTTCGACGTCTTGCGGGGTGTATCCGGTCGTTCGGGACAAGGACTCAAGAGTTTGGCGAATGCCTTGGAGGGTTTGTCCGGAGCCGGCGACCAGTCTCCGGCCGAACAGGTGAGTCACATCTATGAGTACTACCTCCCGATGTTGAAGGAGCAGTACGATGATTACCCCAAGCGGATTCGGGACTTGGATCACTTGCACACGATTGCTGAAGGTTATCCCGTCATTAATGAATTTCTGGCCGACTTGGCATTGGAACCACCGGACGGCAGCGCGGTGGATGTTGATGCGCCCGACCGTGACGATGAGCGGTTGGTGTTGTCTACGATCCATTCGGCCAAAGGTTTGGAATGGCAATGTGTTTTTATCATTTGGGTGGTCGATGGCCGGTTCCCGTCGGCCTATTCGTTTCTGTCGGATGACGACTTGGAAGAGGAACGGCGGTTATTCTATGTGTCGGTGACGCGAGCCAAACGGTATGTGTTTATGACCTATCCGATCAACGTCTATGATAAGGCAAGCGGCATGCTGCTTTCGAAGCCTACTCGGTTTCTTGATCATGTGTCGTCGGATTTGCTCGACGTGCTTGCACTGGTTGAGGAAAGCGGGCAAGAGCATTGGGGGTCTTCTCGGTATCAGGATTTTTAGTCGGCCGATCATCCGACTCATGGGAATAGGATGAAAGGGGCATCGCCCGATGTGTTGCCGGGTATCGTTCCGATGGTGTGCCGTTGTGTCGTGCGTACTGAAGCAACGGACCGTACTGCTTCGGTTGTTACTCGTGTGGTGTTGCGGGTTCGGTGCGGTATTGTCTAGTGCGGCGGCCCACGGTGAGTCATTGGCAGGAGCTCTATGGGAGCGATTACTGTCCGACGCCGAGGAGCTTCATCTTCCCACTGCATTTCTGAAAACTATCCCCTCGGATTTCATTCGATTTGAGTTCGACGATCTTCGGACCTATGCGGCGGAATACCATCTCGGCGAACACCGTCTTGTTCTGAATCGATCGTTGTCGTTCAATGCCGCAGGGCGGGTGCTCAAGCCGCTCACAAAGATGACGCATAAGGAATTGGAAGTTCTGTACCATGAACTGTTTCATGCCTATATGGATTATCTTCATTCAATTGGTGATCAAGGTGTGGCTCTCGGTCAGGCTTCGAACGGACTACTGGGTTTTGCTAAGCAGCTGCAAGCATGTCGATACGCAGAGGTAGCGATTACGCCGTTGGTGTACCGACGGCAGGAGACGGAATCTCGATATCTGACTGAATCGGAATCATGGGAAGCGCTCAATGAGACATGGGCCGTTTTTGTCGGGTGGGCGATTTGGAATCAGCTTGAGGTTGAGCGCAAACGCGGCGGGTCTGTGCGCGAACAGTCTCATGTGGATGAGTGGGCACAGCGTCTTGGTACGGCATTTTTGAATGGGGATTTTCGCGGGTATTATGTTCCTCAGGATGCGGATGAGCGGCGAATTACTCAGAAACGGTTTCTTGCCAAATCTTCGCAGCTGAGCTGGGGGGAGGCAACGGCACTGATGGCTCAAGTCCTGGAATTCTCAGATAAATATGTCGATCGTGTCGCGAAAACCCCCGAGCTGTCTGGGATTATCAACGAGCCGTCACCCTGCTGATGGCCACTGTTTAGGAGAAAATAAAACGCGGATTGGGCCATTCCCCTCTTGACAGCACAAGACTTCATCAATAGAATCCAGCATTTCTTAATTGACCTGTCCGGCACATTAGCGCTTCAATCTTCTCGATTGGAGAGGGGAGCTGTGCTCGGAGAGGTTTGCTCTTATTTGATGGGTATCGAGTGACGTAAAATTTCTCCGGATCGTTCGGTGGTCTGTGATGTTTTGGTATTGAAGTCAGATGTTGCGGGCAGGTACCCAAGTGGCCAAAGGGGGCAGACTGTAAATCTGCTGGCTTATGTCTTCCAAGGTTCGAATCCTTGCCTGCCCACCAAATGGGAAAAGTCCGGGATTGTACGTGCTGAGTGCAGAGCCACAGTGAAGATGGGGTCGTGCTCGGTTTTCGGCAATCGCATGAGGGCGGGCGTAGCTCAGTGGTAGAGTTCCAGCCTTCCAAGCTGGCTGTCGTGGGTTCAAATCCCATCGCCCGCTCCAAGTCGAGCTTGCTTGGTGTGGAGTAGGTCGGTTGTCTCTTGGCGGTAGGTAGCCGGTATTGCCGGGCGCGACGCCTGTAGCGGGTATAGAGAAAGATTGTTTTAGAGGGTTACGTCTCGAATTCTATATATAGGTGTAGTGGTTCGCGGTTGACGGGACTGCCCACGTAGCTCAGTTGGTAGAGCACGTCCTTGGTAAGGACGAGGTCACGCGTTCAATCCGCGTCGTGGGCTCCAGTGCGCAAATGCAAGTTGAGGCTGAGGTTTAGGTTGGAGGAGAGAGTGCTGGAAGGGGTTTTCCTCAACCGTAACTTGAACCTCAAACTGGTCAGTAACGGAGGGAGTTATGGCGAAGGCGAAATTTGAGCGGAAGAAGCCGCATGTGAACATTGGGACGATCGGGCACGTGGACCATGGGAAGACGACGTTGACGGCGTCGTTGACGAAGATCTGTGCGGATCGCGGGATGG
>JAOUPN010000271.1 GCA_029879905.1 Nitrospira sp.
GCATCCGCCACGCAGCGGATTTCCCCGGCTCCGGCGACACCGCCGAAAGCAAGTGCGGCTCCGGCCTCTCAGGCCAACACCACACCGTCACCGAATGCCACGCAACAAATCCGTCCTCCTCAGGCAGGGGCCGCGGCATCCGCCACGCAGCGGATTTCCCCGGCTCCGGCGACACCGCCGAAAGCAAGTGCGGCTCCGGCCTCTCAGGCCAACACCACACCGTCACCGAATGCCACGCAACAAATCCGTCCTCCTCAGGCAGAGGCCGCGGCATCCGCCACGCAGCAAATTCGATCGATCCCGGTGGAATCGCAGGACAACTCGCCATCGGTCTCGATATCGACGATACAACCGATACCTCCGACTGTTTCACCATCACCACAACCGGCTTCACCGGTGTCGGAAACCGCTCCAAGCTCCTCAGATACCTCGGCATTTCAGTCAAATTCTGAATTGGACACCTTGCAACTCATACGTAAAGTATGCCTCCGCTTTCATGGCGTCGCTCGCCAACTGCGCCTCAGAAAGGACTCCCGCCCCACGGTTGAGATCGAGGACGATTATGACTTGCAAGACCTCTTGCGTGCCTTATTGAAAATGGAGTTCGATGAGGTCGGTGTGGATGAATGGACTCCGCCCTATGCCGGGAGCCTGTCAAGAACCGCCCTCTTGCTGAACCGAGAACAAATCGTGGTTGTGGCGAAGAAAACCCGCCCTGGGTTGACTGCGAAGGACATCGCCGAACAGGTCAGGGCAGACTCTGCATTTTACTCAGCACGCAACAAATGCACCACACTCTTCTGTTTTGTCTATGATCCGGAAGGCCGCATCGGCAGCCCGAAGCGGCTGGAAACAGACCTCACCAGCATCAGCGACCGCTATATGGTCGAAGTCCTTGTCGCACCCAAATAACACTATGGCAAAACCCAAATTAAAAAAACCGTCTACGCCACCACCTTCTCCATCCGTACCGAAGCCCAAGCGAGTATTGACAGCAATACAACCAGTTCGCTATAGTCCGCCGAAAATGGAGACGGCAGAACTTCCCCATATGATCGACACTCCTGAGGCCGAAACTCCTGTGATGGCTGATCGTGCCTATATTTTGATCAATGTGACTCCCGGAGAGACATTATCCGTCGTTCGGGCTCTCTCACACATCAAAGAAATTAAGACCATAGATCCTTGTTGGGGAAAGCCTGACATTATCGCCATAGCGGAAGTTGCGGATCAGGATGCCTTAACGCAGCTGGTGCTGAATCGTCTGCATAGTATCGAGAATGTGACCCATACGGATACTCACATGGTGTACAAACTGGCGGATCCACAAACAAAATGATGCCACGGAGGAGGTGCACAATGATGCGACGGACGGGTTGGGCCTTTATGTCCTTCATACTCCTGATGGGATTCGGCGGCGTTGCACAGGCGCTGGAGCCCGACGTCGTTGAAGTGACGCTGCCTTTTCCGGCAGACAAGGTGAAAGCTGCGGTGACAAAAGTCTTGTCCGAAGATGGGTACTGTGGCGTGGAATGGAAAGATGGAGCCCAGATTCAGACAGGCTATAGATGCGAACAGCCCAGCATCTGGGATTGGATGGTAAAAGGACGGTTTGGCGTCGTCAGAAGCAAGGCCCAAGCCTCTGTGACACCCGACTCCAACGGGAATTCTCATCTCAGGATACAAGTCTCGTCGGAAGGCAAGCGCACGATGTTTGATAGCTGGGGGCCAACCGATCCCCAAGTTCCCCAAAGCGCAGGGAATAAACTGCGTCTCATCAAGAATGAATTAAAAATGGTTTCGCATCCGTATACCACGCAATCATTTTTTGCGATGGAATAGTCCTCATCGTGGAATCCGCGGCGGTCACGCCGCGGATTCCCATTAGAGTCAACCCCTCCCCTAAGTCGTCCTCAAAGACTGCACGATTGCATCATCGAGTAAGATACCGTTGCTGACTTAACCCTATAGTTTCTCCGTTCCTTCAGCCTCTTCTCCTATATCTAATCCAAAGCGTTCCGCCATCCGATAGAGCGTACGACGGTCAATTCCAAGAATTTTCGCGGCTTTGACTTTATTCCCCTTGGTTTCTTTCAAGACACACACCAGGTGGCGCTTTTCTACTTCCTCAAGCGTCAAATATGCCTCGTCGGTCGAGTTACCGCATAGCGGTTTCCCCCCCGTCTCGCCATGCGCTGCCTGGCAAATGGCTTGGGGCAAATCATCCGGCGTCAAGAGCGGCCCACGACTTAACGAGACCGCACGCTCTACCACGTTCTCCAACTCTCGTACATTGCCGGGCCAACCATATCGAACCAAGAATGCCATCGTTTCCGGCAAAATCCCGCGCACGGGACGATTCATCCCCCCCGCGTATTTTTGCAGAAAGTGCTGCGCGAGCATCGGGATATCTTCTCGCCGCTCAGCCAAAGACGGCAACCTAATCGGAACGACTTTCAGACGATAATACAGATCTTCTCGAAACGTACCTTCCTGTATAAGCTGCTCCAAGTCTCGATTCGTGGCGGCAATGATCCGAACATCGACTTTCGTTGAGGTGGTTGCGCCGACTCGTCGAACCTCCTGGTCCTGCATGACCCTCAACAACTTCACCTGCAATTCTTTCCCAAGATCGCCGATTTCATCGAGAAACAATGTACCACCGCCGGCAGATTCAAAGAGTCCGACCTTGATGCCGACCGCCCCGGTAAATGCCCCCTTGTCGTACCCAAACATTTCCGATTCCAGCAACGTATCCGGCAATGCGCCGCAGTTGACCGGAATAAACGGCTTGTCACGTCGAGGGCCGTTCGCATGAATCGCCCGAGCAATTAACTCCTTGCCGGTCCCGCTCTCCCCCTGCAGAAGCACTGTGCTCTTATTCTCAGCCACACGTGCCACCAGCTTATAGACCTCCAACATAGCCGGGCTGCTGCCGACCAACGGGGACCAGGTATCCTGGCTCGTCGACTCTTGGCGAAACCTCGTGTTTTCTCGAACAAGACGGCAATGTTCCAAACTTCGCTTGACGACGAGCGTGATCTCGTCTTTCTTGAAGGGTTTAGCCAAATAATCATAGGCGCCTTGCTTGATGGCTTCGATTGCCCCTTCCAGGGAGCCGAATGCCGTCAAGACCACGACCGCCGTGTCTGGATTGATTCGTTTAAATTCTCGCAATACCGTCAACCCGTCGACTGCCCCCATTCGAATATCGGTCAATACCAGATCCACATGCCCCAGGCGACCACGCGCGATAATCTCCTCGCCGCTGGCAAACGCCTCGACCGCATACCCCTCTTTCTTCAACGCATCGGCCAATAGTTCTCGTGCCACCGTATCGTCGTCGGCGACAAGAATGGTTGCTGTCTCCATCGTGCTCCTTCACTGCTGCTGTCTGCTAGGCCGTCGATGCCGGATCCGGCTGCATCCCCGGCAATGTGATCGTCACCGTTGTGCCACGGCCTACGTCACTCACTATTGCCAACCCGCCTCCATGGGCTTCGACGGTTCCACGGCTCAAGAATAATCCCAAGCCTGTTCCTTTTCCAACCGCCTTGGTCGTAAAGAACGGTTCAAAGGCCCTCTGCGTATCTGCCTCCGGCATCCCACACCCCGTATCCTGAACCATAATGGTGATGACCATCGGCCCCATGGCGTCGGCCATGCGATGCCCGCGCGCAAATTCATCCGGCGTAGCCTCTCTGGATGCCACCCTGATCCGTACCATACCCTGGCGAGGGGTCGCGGCAATGGCATTTGCCAGGATATTCACTAACACCTGCTGCATTTTCTCGGCATCGGCCCATACAAGCGGAAGACGATCGGGAATCTCCACGACCATCGCAATGTCTTTGGCATGAAAGGCCGGCTCCATCAGTGCGGTGGCCGGCGTGACGACATTCACGACAGGAAGCCATTGCGGCTTGGGCTGAGCGGGACGCGTGGAAGACAGCAAATCTTGAATGATCCGCACCACCCGTGTCAGCTGTTCATCAATGACCGTCACTCGCTTCTTCATTTCAGGAGTCAGCGACGGCTCTTCCGCCAAGGCCTGTACATGCCAGGCGATAGAATGCAGCGGAGTACCGACCTCATGTGCGACCGACGCGACCAATTGCCCTACGGCCGCCAATCGCTCCGACCGGTTCAGCCTATCCTTGGCTTCAACCAGTTGCGCATTGGTTTTCAATAGGTTTTCCGTCTCTCTCGCTAAGGCAGCCCGCGCTTCCGCTTCACGAGCCTTACGTTGCTCCCAGCTCACACCAAGATACGCGACCGACAGCAAAACCCCGACAACAACAGTCCGATTGATCACCGCAGCTTGAAATCGCCCGGGCTTGGTGGGTTGCAGTAACCCTGAATATGTCGCCGCCACACAAGCCAACACCGTGACCAGCATCAGCATTCGATTGCGAAGAACCGCTACCAACAAAATAGGCAACACATACCCATAGGCACCCACGACGTTGGCAGGCGCAAACTCTTCAATGATGAATATGATCAAAAAGCAGGCGGCAGCAATGCCTAAGACGAGACGATCACGTGGGGTCATGTTCATTCGACGGCTCCGCCGAAAACCAGGATGAGATCGGCTTATCTGGCAGAACGTTCAGCGCGCATGCGATCCGCCAATTGCTCGAAGCGGGAATCACCTACAAGTGACTCCACGGACATATGCAATTTACGGCGCCAGTTCGGATGTTGATCGAGTGTGCCCGGCACATTCACCTGATTCTGCGTCGTGATCACATCCTCGATGTTGGCCAAGACCAGCCAAGCCGGTGTACGGGCCAAAAACTGATGCGTCGCCACGATCAATTCCCATTTCTTCGCTGGAATCGCGTCCGGATCGTCCGGTGTCTCCGGTGGTAACAGTCCCTCGGATTTCAAGACGGCAAGCCATCGTCTCTTGTCTACCTGCCGTTCTCCCATGGACGCCAGACGATCGTCGTCGGTTTGAATCAGACCGAGTGCTCTACGCACGTCAATGTCATGGGTATCCCAATATCCGCTCAAGGTAGGTAAGTCGTGCGTCGTGACCACGGCCAACGACTGCGCAGGATACC
>JAOUPN010000272.1 GCA_029879905.1 Nitrospira sp.
ACAGGCACAACAGTTCCTCGAGTTCGTCAAGAGCCCGCAAGGACAAGCCATCATGACGCGCTACGGATTTGCCGTACCGGAGCCACAATGAATTGGACGACGATTTGGGTCACGGGTAAACTGGCGGGCCTCACCTCGATGGCGTTACTGCTCATCGGCCTCCCCATTGCCTATTGGCTGACCTTTTCACGATGGCGATGGAAATTCCTCGTCGAATCGCTGGTGGCCCTTCCGCTGGTCCTCCCTCCTACGGTGTTGGGCTTTTACATTCTCGTCGTCATCGGACCGCAGAGCCCGATCGGACGATTCTATACTGATCTCGTCGGCCATCCGCTGCCGTTCAGTTTTCACGGGTTACTCTTCGCATCCATCCTCTATAGTTTGCCCTTTGCCGTGCAGCCCTTTGTCGCGGCCTTTGAACAGGTCGATCGGAAACTCATTGAAGCCTCCTGGACACTTGGGGTGTCCAAGCTTATGACGTTCTTGACGCTCATTGTACCGCTCTCGATGGCCGGGCTGATTACCGGCATGATCTTGAGCTTTGCCCATACCTTGGGAGAATTCGGTGTCGTCCTGATGGTCGGCGGGAATATCGAAGGAGTGACGCGCACCGTGTCGATTGAGATCTACGACGAGGTGCAAGCGCTCAACTATGAGGATGCAGCCAAGACCTCCGCCCTACTCCTTGCCGTCTCCTATGCCGTGCTGTTGCTGGTCTATGCCGTGAACCGACGCGTCTGGTCCGTATGGCCTCAGAAATAGTACTGGATATTCAAAAAACGTTTTCAGATCGTGCCGCCGTGACGGCACGATTGCATCTTCCTCTCGATCCGCCGTCGGCGACGATCCTCTTTGGTCCCTCCGGGTCGGGCAAGACCACCCTCCTCCGATGCCTCGCGGGCCTTGAACGACCGGATGCCGGAACGATCTCGTTCAATGACTCGGTCTGGTTTGATGCTGCGACCCATGTACAGATCCCACCGCAAGCACGCAGACTTGGCTACATGTCACAAGACTATGCGCTCTTTCCCAATTACACCGTGGCAGGAAACATCGCCTATGGGCTCACAGGACTCTCCGCCCAGGAGAAGAAGGCGCGTGTCGAAGAAGTGCTCCACCTCTTGCAGATCGAACAGCTCTCACAGCAGCGGCCGGCTCAACTATCCGGAGGACAACAGCAGCGAGTCGCCTTGGGCCGGGCCATCGCCAGGCGGCCACAACTTCTACTCCTTGACGAACCGTTATCGGCACTCGATGCCCCGACAAGGGCGAGACTCTGCAAGGAGCTGCGCATACTCCTCACACAGCTGGCCGTTCCTTCGATTATTGTGACGCATGATTGGACCGAAGCCCTTGCACTCGGCGACTTCATGGCCGTCATCAGCGAAGGACGCGTGATGCAGACCGGCACGCCACTGGAGATCTTCAGCCGTCCCCGTCATGCCGATGTCGCGCTGGTCGTCGGTATCGAAACCGTCATTCAAGGAACCGTGAAAGCCATACACAACGAGTTGGCGACGGTACAGGTCGGTTCCGTCGATGTGACGGCGCTTGCATCGCCGGGTCTTGATGCCGATGTGATTCTCTGCATACGAGCCGAAGATGTCACGCTTGAATTGACGGGCTCCGGCGAAACCAGTGCACGAAATCACCTGAGAGGCACGGTACATACCATCACGCCACTCGGGGCCCTTGTACGAGTAACGGTCGATTGCGGATTTCTTCTCACGGCCCTCGTGACACGGTCTGCGCTCAGCGACCTCAAATTGGCCGTCGGCAGCGACGTTCGAGCAGCTTTCAAAGCCGGTTCCGTCAATCTTATTCCACGCTGATCTGACCTCCTGCTTGCCTGTACGTCACAGGCAATCCACTCTCCCCAATTTCTGTGGATATCTCTGTGCATAAGTCCGTCTCCACAGCACGATAGCCTGAAATCATGACATGCTCTCCTCTTTGCCTAATTTTTGTTCATTGATCTGACAGTGGAACAGGCCACTACATATTGTGGCATCACCTCAGATTGAAGGGAAAAGCCTTCACCCTTGCAGGGAATGCCGATCCGCATAACTTGTGGCATCAAGAGAAATTCGAATTCGCACGTCTGGAGCGAAAGTTATGCACAGCCCCCTCGATCTTTACCAGAAAATCAGCAGAAATTCGGCTTGACAGCGACCATGAAGTGGTGTAACCAATGGTTACACCCATGAAATCACTTGACCTCAAACACCTTCGCGAAGAACTCGGGCTCACCCAACAGCAACTCGCTGATGCGCTGCAGACCACCCGCGTGTCTGTCGCCCGCTATGAAACCGGCATGAGACGAATTCCAGGAATGGTTCAGGTGGCATTGGAACAATTACGCCACAATACGGAGATCCCCATGGCCGGGACCGTTGCGGCCGGATCTCCCATTGAACCCATCCAGCAATCGGAAGCTATCGAGGTTCCCACCAGCATGCTGAAGGGGGGAAAGATTTTCGCCTTACGGGTGAAGGGGGAATCCATGAAGGATGAGGGAATTCTACCCGGCGACCTGGTCATCGTACGGAAACAAGAAACCGCACAAAACGGGCAGACCGTCGTAGCGCTCGTCAACCGCGAAGCCACGATCAAAACCTATTTCAAGAAGGACACGCACATTGAACTGCATCCGGCCAATGCGGCAATGCAACCGATCGTGGTGCGTCCCTCGGACGAGTTTCATATCGAAGGGATACTGATCGGATTAATTCGGCATTGCGTAATCTAACCAACAGGGAAAAAGGGTGCAGAGATGAACAGGACAGGAATCTTGGTGGAGCCCCACGGACTGCGCCTGCTTCGCCAAAATAGTTCGGCTACGAAGGCCAAACAGCCGTGGCCCCTTTTGAGTCTTCGGCGACACCTCGCCGAAGCCTTGGCGAAGGAGGACACCCGCTACGCATACCTCCACGGCCTTCCAGCCGTGGCTTCCTGCGAAGGCGGGTGAAGAGTCATAACAATATCAGAGCCGCAAGATGCTCAAAATGGCTGTCCAGCAAGGCCGCAGCGAGCGAAACCACGTAAGTTGAGGCCGAGGTTTAGGCTGAGAGAAGATTCACGTTACTCAACCTTAGCCTCAACCTTGACCTTCAAAACGCCGGCAGACTTTTTCAGGATCTTGCTAACCAGGAGGTTGAGATCATGACCACAATCGAACAGCGTCTCACTCACAGTCGCTTGATGGACTTGGAACGGGTTGTCGAGCTTTTAAACGGGCAATTGCATGCGTTGCAACAGGAACTGGAGCAGACCAAACACTGGTCATCAGCGGGACAGCTCCGATCGAACTTCCTCAGTCTACGTCGGAATCACCAGTTCATGTCGGCTATCTGTAACCGTCAGGTTCGCCCCAATACCAAAGAGCCATCTCAAGGCGCGTCAGCACCATCACGCTGATTCGACGATGAACGGCTCTGATTTTACAGACGGTTTCGCTGCCTGCGTCCATGACCATGTACCATCGATTGTGGAGCCTCATGGCCTGCGCCTACTTCGCCAAAATAGTTCGGCTACGAAGGTCAAACAGCCGTGGTCCCTTTTGGGTCTTCGGCGACACCTTGCCGAGCCTACTCCGCCGAAATAGCCGACAGGCTACAAAGGCTGGAAGCCGTTCGGCGTCGAAGGCCATGCAACCGTGACTTCCTGCGAAGGCGGGTGATACAGTCACGAGAAATGTTGGGAACAGTTTGCACGACAACTACCGGCGGAAAACACTCGATCTACGCAGTGACCATGACACTAGCGTTGGCTATGCTGGTAGGCTGTGCGGTCAAAGGTACTGTCGCGCTGAAAGACCTCCCCGACAAATGGCCCCCGATCGGGACCACCAAGCAGGAAGTACAAATCAGGCTGGGTCAACCTTCGACTTCATCCATGACCCAGAGTGAAAGTGGGCAGCCGGAGGAAATCTGGCGCTACGAGTATGAAGAGGGCCAAGAGAACCTCTTTCTCAATGTCGTTTCTGAGATCGCCGTCTCAGCGACCGATCTAGAACACAGCGGCAACACCACACAACTGATCGTAACATTCGATCAAGACGGGAACGTGGTAGGCCGATCCGTACATACCAAAAGAACAGGCGTTGAACCGGCTGGTCCTACCAACGAGTACGTTCAATAAGAGACAGCACGCACACCAAGCATAGTTGCTACGACATTGGGCACCCTGGTTTCTTGGTTGCTCTCCCCTTCCAATCCTCTCGCGATTCTTGTAGATTCATCGTTGCGCCCCCGTAGCTCAGTTGGATAGAGCAGCCCCCTCCTAAGGGGCAGGTCGGACGTTCGATTCGTCTCGGGGGCACCAAACCGCACTTCGTGCGTACCGCGGGCTATTCAGGCGTAGCCTCTCCGTTATGACGCCCGCGGATAACACCACCAGGGTCTTTCCCCCATTCAATACCTCGCTTGCGCGTGCCGTGCGCTCTTCATCGAATTATCGTAACTATCGCGCACGGATACATACCTCCAGGATCTTCCCACTCGATACCAAGCTTGCGCGTGCCGCCGCCTCATCAAGCATAACGCCTCTTCTCGAAAGGCATGAGATAGCACACATACGATCGACAAGGCAGTCAAGACAGCAAAACTCGACTCCATCAACTCACTTTGTCCACCCATCACATAGATGCAGTAAACGATCTGTGCTATGGTGCCTCACTTACTCTGAATCTTCTGATCAGTGGGTCTTCGTTCATGAAACGGTGGCATTATCGGCTGGCTGTCTTCCTGCTCGTCATCGTTTCCTGCATTTCTAACGTCCAGGCACAAGCTCCCTCCCATCAGCAACATGGCTTCCCTGAAGCAAATCCTGCGACGGCCGATGTACAGGAGCATACCGGTGGACACGGAGAGGGATCACCAGACGAGATAGACTTCACAGAGTTCCACCATCACGTCGCCGGCTTTTTCATTCTGGTGTTTGGCCTAGCCGAGTTGGGGAATGCGCTCCGTTACCCCCTGCCGGTCTGGACCCGATTCATGCTCCCTGGGGCGCTGAGTGTGATCGGTCTGTTCGTGCTGTTTGGAGATGATCATAGCGCGTTGCC
>JAOUPN010000052.1 GCA_029879905.1 Nitrospira sp.
AGATCCTCTTCTGACGCTTCGATCAGGCTTCGGAGTTCGGTTGCGGTCGGAACAACGGATGCGACGAGGAGATGACGGAATTGTTCCACGACGTTGGAGCAGAACGCCCGCAGGTCGTGTCCCTGGTCCAGCAGAGAGGCGAGGACCGTGAGGGCTGCCGGGCTATTCTGGGCCATGACGGCGTTGATGAGTCCCTGTACTAATTCATGGGGTACGGCGCCGAGTAAGACTTCGAGATCATGGTGTTCGATGGTTTTACCCCCGAACGCAACGGCCTGGTCGAGCAGGCTCAGCGCATCCCGCAAGCTGCCTTCACTGGCTCGCGCCAGGGCAACGAGACTGCGCTCCTCAAGTGTGAGCTGTTCCTGCTCGGCGACGTGGCGGAGTTGCGTCATGATCTCGGTCTGTGCGATCCGACGGAAATTGTAATGTTGGCAGCGGGACAGAATAGTCGCAGGAATTTTGTGGATTTCGGTGGTAGCAAAAATGAACACGACATGCCCAGGTGGTTCCTCAAGGGTCTTGAGCAGCGCATTGAACGCGGAATTCGAGAGCATGTGCACTTCGTCGATGATGTATACGCGGTACTGGCCGCGGAACGGTGAGAATTTGACATTCTCGCGAATCTCACGCACATCGTCGACACTGGTGTTGGATGCACCGTCGATCTCCACGACATCGACCGAGCTTCCCTGTATGATTTCTTGGCAGTTCGGACATCTGTTGCAGGGGTGTCCCGTCGGTCCCTGCTCGCAGTTCAGCGCCTTTGCAAGAATACGCGCGACGGTTGTTTTTCCCACGCCGCGTGTTCCGGAAAACAGATAGGCATGTGCGATACGTTTCGTCGATACCGCATTCAGCAAGGTCTGGACGATATGGGGTTGTCCGATCACGTCGTCAAACGTGCCGGGGCGGTACTTTCTGGCGGAAACTTGGTAGTCCATAAGACCGTTAGTGGTGAGGGGTAAGGTGTAAGGGGTTCGAAGCAAGATGATGGAAAGCTATCGAGTTCATCGCCTTACGTCTTACGTTGTATGCCTCACGTCATGAAGCGGGGCCAGGTGATCCTGCGGCACACAGAACTGACCGCTTACCGTTGCTTCCTTCCGGACCTGGCGGGGTTCACAGGGTTCTGTCGCACAGGGCCCAGCCCCTTGTACACATATCGGCATCCGTTCACGGTCTAAGACACTTACGGTGCTTATCCGTCCACAGTCAATCCGATACAACAAAAAAGAGCGGGCGGGTCACACGAAGTGTGGTTTGGCGTATCCGCCATCCAAGATGGCGGGATCTCGCCATCCGTCGACTCTAATAGTAAAAGTTGGCGGAGAGGGTGGGATTCGAACCCACGGTCGAGTTGCCCCGACGCATGCTTTCCAAGCATGTCGATTCGTCCACTCTCGCACCTCTCCGCACCTATGTCGCATTCGGAAGGCGGCATCTTAGCATGCGTCCGGATGAGCAGCAAGGTGATGGGGGGCCGAATCTATCGAGTCTCGTCACGATTTTCCCGGTTCAGCCAACCATGAGTAGGGGTTCTCATGCCTTAGGTTACCCGATCGTATGGGTTGACACTTGGTCATATCCGACGGTACAAAGCTATATACTGTCGCGTGTTTTTACGGTTCGAGACACTGCGAAGGCTGCTTCGCAGGTTCTGCTCGCTTGTGCGAGAGTGGCGGAACTGGCAGACGCGCGAGACTTAGGATCTCGTGGGTAACCGTGGGGGTTCAAGTCCCCCCTCTCGCACCACCGCAATCATGCGGGTGTGGGGAAGCTTCTGATCTCAGAAAGAAAGTCTCGACATGATGTCAATGAAAATGGAAGTGACTGAGTTAGGTCCGATGAAACGCGCACTGAAAATCGAGGTGCCTGCCGACGAGGTGACACAACGATTCTCTCAGGCCTATGTGGAGTTGAATCGGCAAGTTCGCATTCCGGGATTTCGACCCGGCAAAGCTCCCCGAGCCATTTTGGAACAACGTTATGCCAAGACGGTCGAGGAGAACGTGATCCGAAACCTTATACCGGATTACTATGATCAGGCAATCAAAGAAGCCGGAATCAGCCCTGTTGTCGTGGAGATTCCGCCGCTTGATCGTGTCAAGATCCAGAGAGATTCGCCGTTTACCTTCACGGCTACCGTTGAGATCAAGCCGACGATCGAGCTCCGTGAGTATAAGGCCCCGAATCCCATCACACTCAAGGAGGACGCGCGAACGGTGTCCGACGATCAGGTCGATCGGGCGTTGGAGGTTTTGCGCGAACAGCAGGCCCAATTGGATGCCTTGCCGGTCGGCACGGCCTTAGCAGAAGACCACTATGCGGTCGTTTCTCTCGAGGGGTTTTTGGACGGGAATTCGCTCGAAGGTACGAAAAAAGAGGGTCATCTCCACAAGGTCGGATCAAAGGCGCCGTTGCTTGGCATTGAAATCGATACACACCTCGTCGGTAAGACGGAAGGAGATGTTGTCGAGATCGATCAACCGTATCCAGCCGGCCATCCGGACCCCCGCGTTGCCGGTAAAACGGTCCGATTCCGTTTGAACGTGACGGCGGTGAAGCAGAAAAAACTTCCTGCCCTTGACGACGAGTTCGCAAAGGATTGTGGGCCGTATGCCTCGCTCCAAGAGTTAAAAGATAAGCTGCGTGGTCAAATGGAGCAGGCTCTGAAACGAGACGTCGAAGAAGCGCACAAAGACACGATCCTCTCCCGTCTGGCCGAGGTCTATCAATTTGATCTTCCGGAGTCGATGGTTGAGCGCGAGCTCGATACGATCGTTCGACAGAAGATTCAGGAGAGGCAGCGGGTCCAGGGTGCGGATTCCGCCAGAGGCGCAGATGCAGAAGAAGTGAAACAAATTCGTGAGGACCATCGGGACGCAGCAAATCGCCGTGTGAAGGTCGGATTGATCCTTGAAGCCATTGCGGAAAAAGAGGGGTTATCCGTCAGCGAAGACGATTTGAACAACGAAGTGACCAGATTGGCGTCCGAGCTCAGGGTGCCGGTGGGCGAGTTGGTGAAGATGATCCAGGCCGGAGGGAGAGAGTCCATCGAAAAGCTGCGTACCAAGATTTTGGCGGACAAGGCGCTGGATTTTGTCTATCGCGAGGCAGTGATCCAATCATAGGCTGGGGACGGCGCTCCGGATCTCAGTGCGCTGGGTGGCCATTGCGGAAAGGATGTGGCGATGCTGGTTCCTATCGTAGTCGAACAAACGAATCGAGGCGAACGTTCCTATGACATCTACTCACGGCTTCTGAAAGATCGAATTATTTTTCTCGGGGCCCCGATCGATGATGTCTTCGCCAACTTGGTGATCGCCCAACTTCTTTTCCTCGAGGCGGAAGATCCTGAAAAAGACATCAACTTGTATGTGAATTCTCCAGGGGGGAGTGTCACGGCCGGACTGGGCATTTACGACACCATGCAGTACGTCAAGCCGCCGATCAATACGATTTGTCTCGGCCAGGCGGCCAGTATGGGGGCTCTGTTGTTGACTGCCGGCACAAGAGGCAAGCGATTTGCGTTGCCTAATGCGCGGGTCATGATCCACCAGCCGCTGGGTGGATTTCAGGGGCAGGCAACGGAGATCGACATCCATGCCCGAGAGATTCTGAAGATACGTGAGCGCCTCAACGAGATCATGGCGAAGCATACCGGACAGCCCATAGAAAAGATCGCCCATGACACTGAACGGGATTATTTCATGTCCGGCGAGGAGGCGAAGCGATACGGACTCATCGACGAAGTCATCACCAGGCCATCCAAATCGGTCTCAGTGGCGGAATCCGGAAGCAAAGACGACGTCAAGGGCAAGTAACACGGGAGGGCACATGGCTAAGCAGGAGAAGATGGATCGACATTTGCGGTGTTCCTTTTGCGGGAAAAGCCGTGATGAAGTGCGGAAGTTGATCGCCGGTCCGACCGTCTACATCTGCGACGAATGTGTCAATCTCTGCAATGACATTATTGCCGAGGATTGGGAAGAGGCTAAGGAAGAAATCTCGTCCAAACTCAAAAAACCGGCGGAAATTAAGTATCACATGGATCAATACGTCGTCGGTCAGGAGCGGGCGAAACGGATTTTGTCTGTAGCCGTGCACAATCATTACAAGCGTATTTCATCCAAGGAAAAGGAAGTCGACGATATTGAGCTGCAGAAGGGCAATATTCTCATGGTCGGCCCGACAGGCACCGGCAAAACGCTCATGGCTCAAACACTTGCCAAGTATTTGGATGTGCCGTTTACCTTGGCCGATGCGACCACGCTTACCGAGGCCGGGTATGTCGGAGAAGACGTCGAAAACATCGTGTTAAAGCTTTTGCAGGCCGCAGACTATGATGTAGAGCGAGCCGAGCGAGGAATCGTCTACATCGATGAAATCGATAAGATCAGCAGAAAGAGCGACAGTCCATCGATCACGCGAGACGTGTCGGGCGAGGGTGTTCAGCAAGCATTGCTCAAGCTCATAGAAGGGACGGTCGCCAATGTGCCTCCGCAAGGGGGAAGGAAACATCCTCATCAAGAGTTTATCCAAGTCAATACCAGCAATATCTTGTTCATCTGCGGTGGAGCGTTCGTCGGTTTAGATCAAATCATTGAACAGCGGTTGAATCGGAAATCTATGGGATTCGGGGCGGAAATCCGTGGGCGAAGCGATATCCGATTGGGCGATCTTCTTGCCAAAGTGCAGCCCGAGGATTTCCTTAAGTACGGATTGATTCCTGAATTCGTGGGGCGATTGCCGGTTGTGGCCACATTGGAAGAATTGGATGAACGAGCGCTGATCAAAATCCTCACCGAACCCAAAAATGCGCTGACAAAACAATATGAGAAGTTACTCTCTTTCGAGAAAGTGAAGCTGCGGTTTACCGAAGGCGCATTGGGCGCTGTTGCGCGGAAGGCCTATGTGCAGAAGACCGGTGCCCGTGGGTTGAGGGCGATTTTGGAAGAAGTCATGTTGGATGTGATGTACGACGCGCCGTCTCAGAAACAGATCAAGGAAGTCGTCATTACGGAAGACGCGATTATAGGGAAGAATCCGCCGATTCGAATCTTCGAACAGGACGTTGACGCAAAGAGCGCCTAACAGGGCATACGTCTACTCACCACTCATGATACGTGTTGTGTAACTCAACGGGCTATCCTCTCCGTTCCACGTGTGCGGAGCCCCACGGGTTCCGTCTACTTTGCCGAGCCTACTCGCCGAAGTAGCCCACAGGCTACGAAGGCGGATGTACTTGTCCGAGCTTTCCTTTTGCGAAGCTGTGTCCATCTGTCAACTTCGTGCTTTTCCTCGACAAGATGACGCACTGCGCTATACTTGCCACGTACGCATTCTATTGAAGGAGCGGGACGAGCTAGTGAAATACCCGATATCATTTAGTATTCGCCATCGAGGCAAGACCCTTGAGCTTGATACGGCTCGGGAAATGGTCACGCTGTTGGGGATCAATGGGGAGCCAATCGGGAGCCTGTCGTGGGACTTTGTGATCGATCAAATCATGGCGTATCGGAAGATGCCGGTTCAAAAAGAAGTCCGAATAGAACCGCGCATCTCTTTGGCGTTTCGGGTCCGATATCACACGCCGGAAGGACAGTCTTTCGATAGCCGGGCCGGTGGTATAGGTGGTGGGGGTATGTTTATTGAGAGTGCGGCTCCTCTACCGGTTGGAACGAGACTGGCCATGGAGTTTTCACTACCGGAACATCCAGAGGAGTGGCTCCCGACAAGAGGCGTCGTCGCCTGGATTTGTCCCAAAGCCGATCATTATACATTCAGTCCCGGTATGGGGATTCAGTTTACGGAAGTTACTCCCGAGGTTCGCGATCGCATCCTGCAGTTGGTGAAAACGCTCCAAAGCAAGGAGCAGGCCGCATAGCATCTTGCCGAGCATGTCCGTTATAGGAGTGTATCTCACGAACATGAAATTCACGGTGACGTCCACAGTGGACCATCAGGGCAAAAATCTTGTGATCGACCAGGATCTTGAAACGATCATTGTCCAGGATGCGTCGGGGAATGTATTGGGGGACATGCCGTGGGGTGCGATCATTGAGCGCGTCATCGCGGATGACGATGACACGTTTGAACATTGCCGTGCTCACCCAAGGGCGACGCTTGCGGTCAAGGTCCGCTGCTCGACGCTGGATGGACAAGAGTTCGAGAGTCTGACCGGTGGAATCGGAGGGGGTGGGCTCTTTATCGAGAGCAGCACTCCGTTGGCCTTAGGCTCAGAAATGTCTTTGGAGTTCGCCCTCCCGGATCGGCCGATGGAAAAGCTGAAGGCCAAGGCCAAGGTCGTATGGGTGCGCAACAAACCTGAGCGATATCTCCTCTTTCCTGGAATGGGAGTGCAGTTTGTAGAAATTGATAAGGACACACAAGGTCATCTGGTGGACTTAGTGGAGGCCTTGAATCGGAGTCGAAATCGCCCCCGCTCCTAAGTCCAAGTATTCCCCCGCAGTACCGATAGTACGCATCCTATCTTACGAGCGGTCTCCCAGGAAGCCGCACCTGACAGGCCGTGGAAGCGGTAAGGGGTCATGCGTCGTGGTGAGCATTCTCCCGGATTCAACAATAATCCCGTATTCCGCAGTTGACCACCGGCCTCTTGTCATTCCAGCGTGCTTTTAGCGGGCATCCAGGACGTCCGAATCCCTGGACGCCCGCCTTTGCGCCGTCGGCGTGGACATGACCAGCTTTTCTCCGTTACTGCGTCATGTTCCTATCGTGCAAGGAGCGTTGACTACTCGCCCAAGATTGCACCGTTGAATTGCAGAATTCGGGATAACGGCAAGTCACGCATCAGACGTCGGTGAGGACCAGCATGGATGCGGATGGATCTCAGGTTGCATAGCGGTCGTTATGGGAGGACGAGCAGATTGTTAAGAGAAGCAGGGATGGGTGTTTCTGCAACCGGTGGCGGATCCGAAGAGGTCATGCAGGTTTCGAGAAATCATCGTGAACAGCGGGTTCTTGCTTCGCAGCTTCCAGTGATTGTTGGAGTTCTTTCTGTGCCGCATCCATTTCAGCCTGAATCGTGCGCATTTCCGGGTCAACGGTGCCCCGGACATCGGCGACGGCTTGACGGAATGTTCGCAGAACATCGCCGACACCTTCCCCGACGCGCTGCATGTCGTCGGGAGACATATCACCGTGCGGCTGCGCGGCCTTGGCTTTCAAGGCGGCTTGTTGGGCCTGTACACGGGCTACGGCGTCCTTGTTCACAATAGCTGAGGGGCGCTTTGCCGAAGGTTTTGTGTGTGACCGGGCCGGAAGAGGGGGATACTGTGCTCGGGTGGTCTGAGCAGGAGCATGTGCGCGCTCTTCCATTGAAACTACGTGTTGGGCCGGTGTGCCGACATCCTGTGATTTCTGTTGAGAAGCACCTCCGCTTATCGGTTGCGGGCTAGCTGGTTCTGTGTTGTAGAGCAGCGAGGCAGTCGTTCCAGGTGTCATTTCAGGGCCAGGGCCGGATGCCGGCCTCAGGGAGGCATGTGCTGATGGTGTCTGGATATTCTCTGGATGAATGGTCGTGGACGGTATCGGCGAAGAGGTGATGTGTTGTGAGGGCTGAGAGTCTTGTTGAGCCTGATCCGTGGGGGGCTGGGGGACATCGTGTACTTCCTTTTTAAACCCCTTGAGCGCTTTTCCCACGCCTTCGCCGATTTGAGGCAGCCGCCCTGCTCCAAAAATGATCAGAATAATGGCCAGAATGATGATGAGTTCGGAAAATCCCATGGTTCCAAACATAACGACCTCCACCCCCGGAGAAGCATTCGAGGCATGCTGAATATCTGATGCGGTGGTTGACTCTAGCCGCCTGACGAATGACGTGTCAAGAAAGAGGAGCGGGAGTATTGGGGAAGAATCAGAGAAGAGGCACGATTTCGCTTTGAGGTGGACCGCCGTATACCCTCGCGTCTCGGTCCGATAGATAGACATCCAATTCGCTCCGGATGCCGAATTCCCCCGGGAGGTAAATGCCAGGCTCAATAGAGAAACAGGTTCGCGGCATAAGCCGTCGAATGTCGCGCGTTTCCATATTATCGATATTAGCTCCGTTGCCATGAACGTCTTCACCGATCGAATGTCCCGTTCGATGGACGAAGTAGTCGTCGTAACCGGCTTCCCGAATGACGGAGCGGCAGACTTCGTCGACTTCCCATCCGAAGGGGAAATGGCCCTTAGCGACCTGTTCGCGCACGAACGACAGTGCTGCGTCACGTCCGCGTTTGACATGGTCAAAGATTCGGCGATGGGTGTCGGGAACCCGAGTATCGGTATATCCGGTCCAGGTGATGTCGCCGTAGACGGAGCCTGGCGCAGTCCGTTTGGCCCATAAATCGATCAAGAGCATGCTCTCACGAGTGATCGGCGCGGACGCTGATTCCGTGGGTTCGTAATGGGGATCTGCACTGTGGGCATCGACTGCGGCGATCGGAGGGCTGGATGTCGTCATGCCGGCATCGTGAATGCGCGCGAGGATGAACTGCTGCACATCATATTCGGTCAGTGCGCGGCCTTTGGAGAGCGAAGTCCCGACACGCGCAAATGTCTCGTCCACGATTCTTCGGAGTGCCGTGGCGGCATAGGAATGAGATTCCAGTTGCTCGTCGGTCCAGGTCGCTTCAAACTGCTGAACCAGATCGGCCGATGTGACGACGTCGATTCCAAAGCTGCGGATGACATCGATGGTGCCGGCATCGACCCTGGACAGATACGGAATGGCATTGAAGGGGGAATACTGCATGGCGACGCGGTGTTGTCCGTGCAACACAGAGGACAACATGCGATGTTGTTGGTCCCACGATACGTAGGGCCGGCTATGCCCCGGTAATTCTTCCAGGACATGCGGCTCGATTCGGTGAAACAGCTTCACAGGATCTCCGGAAGACGGAATCCAATAGTACCATCGCCGCGTGACATGCTGTGTTGGGTCGAGGAGTAAGATTCGATAGGCCAAGGGGTCACTTCCCCGAAAATCATAGAAGAGCCATCCATCGAGCCCATCCGTTTCTCGGAGTGCCTGTTGAATCGACACAATTCGTTCACAGTGCCTGGCGGTATGCATAGGGTCGGCATCTTATCGTCCGATCAGGAGGGCGTCAATGAAACGTTGGGTCCCTTGTGCGGTGCATGGTACAATATCGTCTGTATGTCTGAATCATTACACGGACCTTCGGCGTATCGCGTGACCCTGTTCTTCGGACCTGAGCCGGTAGAAGGAGAATCCGATATTCAGGCCTGCGTATTTAACGTCAAAAAGCGAAGTTGGAAAGCGGGTATTCATGTATCCGTGGAAGTCCACCAGACACAACTGTCTCATATTCTTCACAGGCTCCGGATCACGGATCGAATCAAGGAGGTCCTGACAGTCTGTGAACCGGAAGAACGTCAGGCCCATGAAATGCGCGTTCCAGACGTATTCGCCCAAGCCGTAGCCTGGTGTAAGCTCGATCTCTCTTTGGCGGCAGGCATGACACCAGAACACCAGCGAATTCTTGCCACGGATTGGGTGTCCGAGTTAGAGCAATCAGCGGTCGATCGATCAGAGTATGTTGCAGCCTACATCTTGTCGGAGCTGGATATTGTGCCGGATTGTCCATCACCCTGATTATTTTAAGATCTTTCATAGGCAGGGGCTTTGCAATCCCTTTTGAATTTGTTATAACGCAGCGTCTTTAAAAGCGACTGCAGTGTTTAATATCAACTGATCGCGGCGTAAATGAAGAAGGAGGCGCCTGCATGCAATATCGTGGATTTTATAGCCGACTCTCGGTGATGGCCATCGTCGTCGTTCTGGCATTCAGCGCGGTTGTGGTAGCACCGGCTTGGAGCCAGTCGGCTGATACAGATACGCGGCAGGGGACTCCTGCAGGTATAGGTATGCAGATAGCGGCTGTCAGTGCCACAGTTCCTTATTTTGTGGGTAAGGGGGCATTCGCGATCGGAGGAGGCATTATCGGCGGCCTCGCCTATGTCTTTTCCGGCCTCAATTTGGAAACGGCAAAGAGTATATGGATTCCCAGCATGTATGGGACCTATCTCATCACACCGGAACATCTTACCGGTGATCGTCCTGTACGGTTCCTCGGTGTGGCTGCGGATGGTGAAGGCGAGGCGGCGTCATCATATGAGCCGATGAGTAGTCCGGCATATGATGATGAGCCGATGAGCAATCCGGCTCCTTGATATGAAGCCTATTATCGGTGTCACATCGGATTTCAATTCGGGTGACAGGAAGGATATGGGGGGGCGGGAACCGACGTATTTCCTGCGGGCTCGCTACATCCGAGCGATTGAAGACCTCGGTGGAATCCCCCTTGTTCTTCCTCTTGTTGCTGCGTCGGCTTCCCGGAGGAGACTCCTCGACGGTGTCGACGGGCTTCTCATCAGTGGGAGCGGTCCGGATCTTTCTCCCCGCTACTATGGCGAACGCCAGCGATACCGTTTTCCTCTTGTGAGCGAGCGGCGCGCCGACTTTGAACTTGATCTGGTCCATCAGGCACGCAATCGTGATCTCCCGCTCTTAGCGATTTGCGGAGGGATGCAGACCGTGAACGTCGCGTACGGCGGCAACCTCTTTCAGGACATTCCCGCGCAGGTCCCACAAACTTTGAATCATCGTCAAGAGACCAAAGCGATTTATCTGTCCCACCCTGTGACAGTGGCACCCAAGAGCCTGCTCCGGAAAATCGTCGGTCGAGCAACCATGATGGTGAACAGCTCGCATCATCAATCGGTCAAGAAAGTGGGCGAGAATCTGATCGTGAGCGCCGTGGCTTCGGACGGAATCGTCGAAGCGATTGAATCCCCCGTACTACGGTTCATGCTGGCTGTCCAATGGCATCCGGAATTTCTCTTTGACCGGCATGAAGCCCACAAGCGATTGTTCGATGGGTTGCTCAAGGCGGCAAGACGATATCGCACGTGATCGGTGTGCGAAGCCAAAACCCGTGATAGACGTATCAAACATATACCCTTCTTTGTGTGACGGAATACGGAGCTCCAGTCGAGTGGTTTCATCACTCGGGACGCACGGCAGTCTGTGATCAACCGCTTCTTAAGAACGAAATCCATCGACCAGATCTTGGCTGATGCCGAGCGTCCGGAACATCGTCTCAAGAAGACCCTAACAGCTTGGGATCTGACGGCGTTAGGCGTCGGTGCGATCATCGGAACCGGTATTTTCGTGCTGATCGGGACGGCCATCGTGGGCGACGACAATCGACTGGGGGCCGGTCCCGGCATTATGATCTCGTTCATTCTGTCAGGACTGACGTGTGCTTTGGCGGCCCTGTGCTATGCCGAGTTTTCCGCGATGATTCCTGTCGCAGGATCGGCCTATACGTTTTCGTACGCCACGTTGGGGGAATTTCTCGCTTGGCTGACGGGATGGAATTTGATTTTAGAATACGGCGTGGCATGTGTCGCCGTCGCGATCGGATGGTCCGGGTATTTCAATAAGTTGCTCATGCTGGCAGGTTTGGAGTTGCCGTATTGGGCGACGAATCCGCCCCATTGGGCCGGTGGACCGGAAGGGAGCATTGCGAATTTCCCCGCCGCAATCATCGTGCTCCTGGTGACGACGATTCTGGTCGTCGGGATCAAGGAAAGCGCACGCGCGGCCGGATTCATCGTTATCCTGAAAACTGCGGTGATTTTCTTCTTCATTGCCGTTGGGACGCCCGCAATCAATGTCGAGAACTGGCAGCCGTTTATGCCGAACGGATTTGCAGGAGTAAAGACCGCTGCAGCGATCATCTTCTTTGCCTATATCGGGTTTGATGCGGTGTCAACCGCCGCCGAGGAGGCCGTAAATCCTCAACGTGATGTTCCTCTGGGGATTCTTGGTTCTTTGGCGGTCTGTACGGTGCTCTATATTGCTGTAGCAGCTGTGTTGACCGGTCTGGTCCCCATGGATCAAATCGATGTTCATGCGCCGGTGGCCGAAGCCCTCAGCGTGGCAGGTTTTAAATGGGGTGCGGCGCTTGTTGCCTTCGGCGCAGTCGCCGGGATTACCAGTGTACTGGTTGTCATGATGCTTGGGCAGATTCGTGTGTTCTTTGCCATGTCGCGCGACCAGCTGTTGAGTCCTGGACTGGCAACGATTCATCCGCGGTTCGGCACGCCGCATCGTGCGACCATTCTCACCGGCGTGGCCGTGGCCATTATGGCCGCGCTGTTGGATCTCGGGGAGGCAGCCGATATGACCAATATCGGAACCTTCTTCGCGTTTGTGTTGGTCTGTTCCGGCGTCATGCTGCTGCGCTATACCAAGCCGGATCAACCTCGTCCGTTCAGACTTCCTCTTATGCCGCTCGTTCCGATCTTGGGTATCGCGTCCTGTCTGTATCTGATGGTAGGACTACCCACGGCCACCTGGATTCGATTTGTGGTGTGGACCGGGATCGGCATCCTCGTCTATATCGGGTATAGCATCAAGCACAGCAAGCTTGCTCACCAGGACAACCGGTCGTGACTCCTTCGCGAGCGAACCGTCTCGTCGACCCCCTACTCCAAACGTGATCGAATGATGAGAGTGCATCAACAGCGTTACACGGATGCTGAAGATGTATTGAGTGCCTGGTTCAGGTAACCGATTGGTGAGCCCTGTGGTATGTCGAACGGAGTGGGCAATGTTGGCATGAAGCCCCATAGCTTCCTGTGGAAGTCTGCGGGGGATGCCGAACAGATACCTCCAGTTGGTCGACCTGATCGACAACAAGAAGTCGTGGTGCTACCGCGTATTAGGGCTCAACGGAAGGTACGTGTGCCTTAAGTCTGTTGATCAGGTTGAGGTGATGATGGAGGAGCGGCGGCTTGCTCAGCAGGGGTGACAGGCGATCCGACGGCGGCTTCAGCCTGTGTGTTGGGTTGGGATGACTGGGGTGGTTGGGGCGTAGGGACTTGGGGGGCAACGGGTTGATTTGGCGTTGCCTGAGGGGGAGGAGCAGGTTGTGCCGCAGGCGCAACTGCAGGCTTGGCTGCAGCGGCCGGTTTCGGCGGAGCCGGCTTTTCCGGCTTAATACCCCCTTCCCATGCGGGACCGGAATACATATCGGGCGCCAGCCCTCGAACCTTCCATTTCTCTTCGAAATCAGCCGCGGCCTTATTGGGAGTTTCCCCAACCCCCAGGACATCATTCCAGGGATAGACCTTAGGGCCGATTTGGCACCCTGACTCCGTACGTCTGAGGTACAGGGCGATAGGGTTCCCTCGATAGGGCCCGAGAAAAATATGGACGCAGCCGACATATTCCGATAGTAAAGTCATATGCACTCCAAGAGTGCTCATGATGCCATAAGAGGTAAGAAGGGGGCAAGGGCAGTCCTTGTCGGCCCGGTATCAAAAAAACGGGTTTCCGGAAGGCGGTCAGTTTCAATCGGTTAGTTGCCGGTCTTGGCAAATCGTTCATGAGTTTGGTCGATCGAGTGCAGCAGTGCCCGGTGGGTTCGACAACCGACGATCAGTTTCGCATCGGACACCACAAGAGCCTTATTGGTCGCGAGGAACCGCTGTTTCAAGCGGGCGACTCGACCGAGGGATTGCTCCAGACGCTCCACGGAAATGGTACCGTCGGCAACGGCTTTGTCCAAGGCGGAGATAGCGGCCACTTCCCGGTTACGATCTTCGCAGATCAAGGGCATATCGCATCCGGCCAGAATGGATTGTACGGTGGCTTCTTCGATGCCGTAATGGTCAATGATCGCATGCATCTCCAAATCATCGGTCAGGACGACGCCATCGTACCGTAATTCTTGTCGGAGCAATGTCCCGATGATGGTCGGAGAGAGTGTTGCCGGACGTTCCTTGTCCAAGGCAGGGTAGAGGACGTGGGCGGTCATCATCGTGGCCACGCCCTTTGTCACGGCATGTCGAAACGGCGGCAATTCCGTCCGTTCCAACCGTTCGCGTGGCGCTGTGACGACGGGCAGTTCCTTATGGGAATCCGCTGTGGTGTCACCATGACCGGGAAAATGTTTGCCGCACGCCACTACACCATGGTCTTGTAATCCACCCGCCGTGGCCGCTCCCAGTTCGCAGACCGGTCCCGGCACGGAACTGAACGCACGGTTTCCGATAATAGGATTAGTCGGGTTACTGTTCACATCTAAGACGGGCGACATGTTCATGTTGATGCCCACGGCTCGCAATTCTTTTGCCGTCGTCGCCGCCGCCGCGTAGGCCAGCTCGGAGGAATTGCACCGCCCCAAGACCTCACACGGGGGGAAAATCGTGAACTCTTTCGGGAGTCGCGAAACCCGCCCACCCTCTTGATCGATGGAAATCAGAAGCGGCGAGTGCGGACTGCACCGTTGTAGGTCATTCGTGAGGGTGACGATCTGTTCGACCGATTCCAGATTTCTGGCGAACAGAATGACACCGCCGGGTTTATATTCCTTGATGAAGGCGGCGAGATCGGCTGAAACGGTCGTGCCGTTGAATCCCACCATGAACAGCTGGCCGATTTTATCAGGAGACATCAACATAGCGTGTGCGTCCATACAGAAAAGGTGTTGAAAAACCTTGCCGAATACAGAGGGCGCGTCACAGCGCCCTCATGCATCGGACGGATGATGTGCTTCATGGCGCGGTATTCCCTTTACAACGATCGGTCCAATAAGTACTGAATCAGGACTCGTGTCCCGATCCCTGTCGGACCCTTCGAAATATAGGCCCGCTCTCGCTCGCTCCAGTCGGTGCTGGCGATATCGAGGTGGACCCACGGGCAGCCTTCCGCGAATTTGCTGAGGAACAACGCAGCAGTAATCATGCCGCCTCCACGTCCCCCGATGTTTCTCATATCCGCCACGTCGCTCTTCAGTTGCTCGAAATACTCGTCCCACAGCGGCATTTCCCAGACACGTTCGCCGGCGCGTATGCCGGCACGGCGCACGGCTTCTTTTACGGTGTCGTCCGTACCCAACATGCCGATGGCAAATTGTCCGAGCGCGACGGTGCACGCACCGGTCAATGTTGCGATGTCGATCAATGCCGACGGGTTATATCGCGCGGCATAGGCCAGTCCATCTGAGAGAATGAGCCGGCCTTCTGCATCGGTATTTTGCACTTCAACGGTTTTTCCCGAAAGCGTGGTGACGATATCCCCCGGCTTCATCGCTCGGCCGCCTGGCATGTTCTCCGTCACCGGCAGAAGGCCGACCAGATTGAGCGGGAGTTTGAGCCGGGCTGCCGCCCGTACGGCCGCTAAGACCACGGCGCCGCCCGTCATGTCCGCCTTCATCCGTTCCATATTCTCGGACGGTTTGAGCGAGATGCCGCCGGAGTCGAACGTGATGGTTTTTCCGACGAGGACGACCGGCCGGTCCTGTTTCTTTCGAGATCCTTTGTACTCGAGGATAATGAATTTGGGCGGCTCATGGCTGCCTCGGGCGACCCCCAGCAACGCCCCCATCTTCAATTTCTCCATGTCTTTCCGTTCAAGGATCTTCAGCGAGACGCCGGGCTCTTTCGCAATGGTCTTGGCTTCCTGTGCGACTCTGGTAGGCGTCATGATGTTGGCAGGATGGTTGGAGAGGTTGCGCACGAAGATCGTCGCTTCTCCGGTCGCGGTTCCACGGCGAACACCCTCGGACAATGCCGGTACATCGGATTTGTCCGTCGCCAACAGCGTCAGGGTCTTCACGGTGTGTCCCGCTGCGGCGTCACGGCGATAGTCAATGAACTGATAGGTGCCCAGGAGCGCCCCTTCCGTCATGACTTGCGCGAGGTCTTGCGTTGTCGAATCGGATGGAATCACGGTGGGAATCGTTGCGGTGAACGATGAGGCTTTGGTTTGCCGAACACGTTTGACGGCATATCCCATCGCTTGACGAATCGTGTCCAGCCCGACGGAAGCCTGTTTGCCCAAGCCGACGAGTAACACACGTGTTGCGGGAATTTTTCGTTGGGTGTGGAGCAAGACCGTTTCAGCCGTCTTGCCTTCAAATTCTTTGGATTTTAACAGGT
>JAOUPN010000053.1 GCA_029879905.1 Nitrospira sp.
ACCGCGATCTCTCCGCGCGCGAACAGATGACCAGAAGGCTCTTGCGCGTGATGGCGGACGACATCTCGCTCAGCAGACAGGTCGGAGGGTTCCAATGGGTGGGAGTCAACGGGACGTTTGCGGGGCAGCCGGCGGATACCTTGGCATTCCTTGCCGTCAATGACGGAGCCGGCGGATCCGGAGTACGGGAAAGTGAGATGATCCGAGTCGTCTACACTCGGGAACGCGATCGCTTGATCCGATTCACGAAAAGAAATCTATACTCCCTCACGGACGAATCCCTCCAGCAACTGGAATTGGCCCGAAGCGTCAAGGCCTTTAACTTGCGATATTTCGATGCGCAAAGCCGCATATGGGTCGATGAATGGCCGGGAGCAAAGAAGCTTCCAAAAGCCTTACTGATCGAGGTAACCTTCGATCCTCCGGATACGGACCCTTGGACCATACGTGAATGGGTGACCATCGAGGCATCATGATCCCGACAACATGGCTAAACGACCGAAAAGAGCTTCTGACATGGATCGCCCTGGGACTTTGCGTTTTTCTTATCAGCCTGGTCGCGATGTTTCCGTTTGGAGCACTTCAGACCAGGGTCATCTCGGAATTGCACCGTACCACCGGTATCGACGCCCACATCACCGACTGGTCGGTCGCCTTGCCGCTGGGTGTCGAATGGCGACATGTGACCCTGTCCAAATCGGATTGGGAACCGGTTCAGGTTCCCTATTTACAAGCGAAGATCGGAATCCTCAAAGCGCTGAGCGGCAACATTGTCCTTGATGTCGTGGCTCGACAGGATGCCGATTCCCCGACGGCAGGGTTCGTCAAAGCTACCCTATCCATGCCGTCGTTTTCCTTGGACGCACCGATATCGCTGAACGGGCAGATTCAGAACGTTGATCTTCCACAAATCCTCGACCGCTTTGTCAGCCAGGGAGTCTTGAACGGTACCTTTTCCCATCGAATCAATTCCGGATACCGAACGGACGGAGCCTTGGAGGGAGAAGGAACCTGGTCGGCCGAAGCAACAGACGTCCACATCGACCAGATCCCGCTTGGAGGGGGACAAACGGTGTCGCTGACCTTCGCTCATGTGACTGCGGGGGTGGCATGTCAGAACGTCGTCTGCGATGTCACAGAGCTCACAGGTGAAGGAAATGACGGGTCTTTTACGGGCGAAGGCACCATTACGGTACGCCAACCGCTCATGAACAGTCAGCTGGCCTTGACCCTGACCATCGTTCCAGGCCCAGGATCTTCCTCGAAAGCCAGAAGTCTTGGATTGCCCCCCCTGCCCGTCGGTTCCCCCATCAAAATAAAAATCGTCGGTCCATTGGCACAAGCAAGGATTGCGTTGTAAAGTAGCACGCACGGATCAAGGCACAAGGTTCAAGGTACAAGATCCCTGTGAATTGGAGTTACTCGCGCGGACTTGGACCTTGAACCTTACTCCTTGAATCGTACTTTTTAAACCCTGAGCCACACACGGACGTATGGCGATCGTCACTGAATGCGTTGGACTGGATATCGGTCAGACAGGATTAAAAGCCGTTCGCTTTCGCCGTCGGCTGAGCGGGCGTGAGTCCATCGACTATTATCAGCACCCCATGCCGTTTGCCCGTCCGGAAGATCTGGAACCGGCTCGGCGTGTGCAGTCGCTCCGCGGCTTTCTCTGGCAAAACGGTCTCTATGCGACCGATCGACTTGTCACCGCCATTCCCTGCCAGGACCTCTTTATCAGGACCCTCTCGTTTCCTTTCAAAGACTCCAACAAGCTGGCGCAAGTCGTGCCGTTTGAGGTCGAAAACCTCATTCCCATGCCGATTGAGGATCTGGCCATCGGCAGCCTTGTCTTGCCGGCAGGACAGACGGCTGAAGGCCTGTACCGCGAAAGTAAAGGATCGGAAGTACTGGTGACGGCCGCACCGAAAGATAAGGTGGCTGAACACCTAAATTTTTTGGCTCAAGCCGATGTCGAACCGTCGGCGATCAACGTCGATGCCATGGCGCTCTTCTCCGTGACTCAGTTTCTCCGAGGTGAACATTCAAGTGTCCCGCAAGACTTGGCGATCATCGACGTCGGGGCATCGAAAACAACATTGTGCCTGATTCACGAAGGGCGACCGGTGGTGTTACGGACCGTTCTCTGGGGCGGGAACCATCTCACCCACGCACTCGCCTTACACCATGCCTGTACCTTTGCCGAAGCCGAACGGCTGAAACGGAGAATGGCGGTCGACCAGGTTCAAAGTTGGATGGAACCGCTCCTGAGAGAACTTCGTGTCACGATCCAAGCCTATGAAGGAGCCGAACGCGGCCGGTTGACGCATTGCTGGGTATCGGGCGGAGGGGCTAAGTTACGCGAAGTCGGAGGATTCGTCGCCGACCAATTAGGACTCTACCCGGTTGGACCACGCCAGGGATTCGGCCCGGACAGTCCACGGGCCTTCTCCATCGCATTCGGACTGGCCATTCATCCTAAAATCGTCAAACCTCGATGGCGCTTCAAACCATCGCCCCTCGGTCTCGCGTTGGACCTGAAGGGTCTCACCGAAAAAGCCGAAGCTCAATCCGACGCCATCGTGCAGAATCGCCGCCTGGCGGTCGGCGCGGCCATTATGATTAGTGTCCTGGCTATTATCGACTTTTCCGTTCATCTCCTGCTCCAGGATACGCGAGTGACGAACCTCAAAGCGGCATTGCAGACGCAATACGAACAGACGTTCGGAACAAGCGCCGCACCGGGTGACGAGCTTGATCAAGCACGCTATCGTATAGGATCGCTTGACAAAACCCTTGCCGTCATCGACAAATCGCAGGGAAACGTCCTTCCGACGCTCTCGACCTTCATCAAACAACTGCCTCCGGGCACTTCCGTCAAGGTCCGTGAGCTGACGGTCGATAACGGCACCATTCTGCTCGAAGGCGAGACCACCTCCTTCGACGCGGTGGAGAAAATCAAGCACACCTTTGCGACCAACTCCCGTTTCCAGGATGTATCCGTCACCGACACCCGTGTCGGCGCTACGCCCAACCAGGTGGTCTTCAGAATGACCGTCACGGTGGACCAACCATGATGGACACAGTTCGCGAACGATGGCAGCACCTATCGCAGCGGGAACGGTTGATCGTCTCGATCGGAGGAGTCATCATTGGACTCAGCCTCCTTTTCGTGCTGATCGTTGACCCGCTGCTCGCGAAGTACGACCGCTTGGACCGCCAGGAGGTACGTAAGCAAAAAGAATTGCGCGAACTGACCGACTTGACTCGAAACTATGAGACAAAACGGGAGCGCCTGACCAAAGCCGAACAGCGCCTCCCGGATGCCGCCAGTCGCTTTTCACTCCTGACATTCATGGAGGAAGCAGCGGGATCTGCTCGGATCCGTGACCATATCGCGGGTATGCAACCGCAAGTGCAAACCCTCCCAGAAGGCTATGAGGAAACGGCGGTAGATCTCAGACTGGAAGGCGTGCAGCTTCCTGAGTTACTGGCACTGCTTGTGGCGATCGACCGCGCCCCCTATACATTGCACGTTCGTCATTTAAAAATCCGGCCGAAATTCGACAACCCCGTCAACCTCGATGCGACTGTACGGGTGTTGAGCTATGCCAAAGGATAACGAGCGGGGCGTTGCGCTGCTGATGGCCCTCCTGGTGGTCGCGCTGCTTACCGCGCTCATTCTTGAGTTCGATGCCGAAGCGAGGCGTGAATACCGCGAGGCTGCGGCATTTCGAGACAACTACAAAGCCGGCCTGTTGACACGAGCCGCCATACAGGCAGCGCGGGCGGCGCTACAGCAGGATTTCCTCAAGGACAAGCAAACCGGTGATAAATACGACGGCCTTATGGATCTGTGGGCCATACCGATCAAGAATTACGCGATCGGCGACGGCCTATTGAGCGCAAGAATCCAGGATGAGCGAGGCAAACTCAACCTCAACGACTTGGCCGCCTCCGGAGGCGATCAGATCCAGTTGAAAGCGCGAGTGACTCGTGTACGAAGACTGTTCGAACTGCTCCAGGTGAATCCGGATCTTGTTGATGCGCTGATCGATTGGATGGACGAAGATGACGACCCCCGGCCATCCGGCGCAGAAAACCTCTATTACCAATCTCAGAAACCACCCTACCGTGCGGCGAATACTCCGCTCCCTTCCCTCGGTGACTTGGGATTGGTAAAGGGATTCACCCCTGAGATCATCGAACGATTATCCCCCTACGTGACGGTCTATCCCATAGAAGGAGGATCGCCCGTAAACATCAACACCGCGCCCCCCTTCGTGGTTCAAGCCCTCGATCCGGACATTACTCAAACCATCGCCGCAGAAATCGTTCAAGGGCGCCCGTTCAAAACCAAAGAAGATTTGAGCCGAGTCGGAAGTTTCACGGACATCGGGGCCAAACTTCGCGCCTCAGGGACGGTCTACGACGTCAAGACCGAATACTTCTCCGCCTGGCTCTCCATTACGGTCAATGAATCCACCAAAACGGCCTTTGCCGTGTTACATCGGGATGCCAACAAGGGAGAGAGTACGGTGAAATACTTGAGGACATATTAGGGAGGAGGCTGAGGTCTAGGTTGAGGCCCAGGTCAAGAATATCACCAAGATGGAAATTCACTCGTTATTGAGACTCAGCCTCAACCTTAGCCTTAACCTTCTTAATTGAGCGGCACCGTAATCATCACTTCATTGCCGGGATCATTATAGGTAAGATCGGGGAACAGCGACCGCGCTAAAAAAATTCCTCTGCCGCTGGCGTCTTTCCCATCGCAGGCATCAGGAGATCGCCCCAGGATGTCACGCCAGTTGAAGCCCGTACCTTCATCGATGACGCGATACACCACACAACCGGCCTCTTTCTCGTACAGAACCTGAATAATGATCTTCCGTGTTCGTAACTGTGGGCGGGCAAGGCGTTCCTCCAGCAACTCCTCATATCGCCCTTCCGCCAACGCCTGCTGCTTCTCGCCGTAGGAGATTTCAAGATTCCCATGCTCAGCGGCATTCATAACCAACTCTTGAAGCGCACCGCGAAGATGGAGTCGCCGCACCTCCGACAACGTCAAGGCCGTTGTTTTGATAATCCAGGAGATAACCCCTCGAATATGAGCAGGGTCTGATTCCACGATCAACCGATGTTCGGATCGGCACACACCCGACAGATCGGCAAGATTTCCCGGTGAGACCGTACGGGCGCGGTACAATGCATGGGCCAGTTCGTCTTCGGCAATGGGCTTATGAAGATAGTCGATGGCTCCGGCCCGGAGAGCCTGCACGACATCGGCCTCCGACGCATTGTTTGCCATGACGATCACAGGGCATGCTTCATGTCGGTTTCTGAGTTCCTGAGTCAACAGCACCCCATCCTGCCCTGGGAGAAACAAATCGGTGATGACAATATCCGGAGCGTTATGATCCATGGCCGCGACAGCCGACTCGGGGTCTTCTACCGCCGTCACGGACATTCCCCTCCCCTGCACATGGCGCACAATGCTCGCCTGAATATCCGGAGAGGGATCCACCACAAGGAGACGGCAAGGAATCGACGACATACCTACGCACCAAAGCCTGTATCTCTGGCCTGCTGAAGCGCATCAAGCAGATCGGCCAGTTCCGTTTCAAGCTGTGCGCATATGCTTTCGGCATCCGTCAACTGACCGGCTCGTCCGATGTCTTCAAGTTTTTTCGCGGACGCAAATGTCGCAGATGCACAAAACTGCATGACGGCGCCCTTTAATCTATGTGCAGATTGCGCCACAGCGGATGGGTTACCGGCTTGAACGGCGGCTTTCAGCACGGCAAAATCCTTGGGACCATGTTCGGAAAACAGTTCCACCATCGTAATGAAAATATCACGATCATGATCGACTCGGCTTAATGCCTCATCGAGGCGAAACACCGGGTTCATACTCAGAGGAGATCCTCCCGTCGACATTTCTTCACCTCCGTCGCAAAGTTTTATATACCAAGTTCGATGCCCATGACGGCGACATCATCGGGGAAATGCTCCTGTCCGTGCCAACGAGCCGCCGCATCAATAGTATGAGACAGCACTTCGGCAACGGGTCGTCGCCCCTCCTCTCGCATGGTTGCTTCCAATCGAGGTTGACCCCACAATTCCCCGTCTGGTGACGGAATTTCATATAACCCATCGCTTAACACATACAACCGGTCTCCCTTCATCAAGGGCACCGCCGCAGTCTGATACACATTCGTAGGATCGAATCCCAGAGGAAGACTCCGCTGACTCAACCAAATAATCTCGCCTGACAGCCGCTGCAAAAACGCCCCATGATGACCGGCTGTGGCATAGAACAAGGTACGAGAGCGGATGTCGAGCAACACAAAGATGATCGTGAAATAATTGCCGTCTTCGGTCAGAGGAAATTGTCGATTGGCCTCGGTCAGAATCGCGCCGGGATCGCTTGATCCCACCTGGTTCAACAGGCTGTCCTCACGCAGGAACGTTGAGAAGGATGCAGACCGCAGGGCCGGTGAGACACCGTGCCCCGATGCGTCGAGCAGGTAGAGCCCGAGAGAATGATCATCCCACCGCACGACATTGAAAAGATCTCCGCCCAGGGTTAACGCCGGGCGGTAGGCATGCGCCATCTCGATTCCGGGAAGAAGTGTGCCGGGTGCGGGCAATAAGGACTCGACATACCTGGCGGCGGATTGCAGTTCCCGTTCCAGCAAGTCTTGTTTGCGGCGAATTTGTTCCGTGACTTGCTCCAACCTCCTGATCAACATTGCGGTGCGAATTCCGGCCTGCACTCTCGCGATGATTTCATACGATGTCGCGGCCTTGCTGAGAAAATCATCCGCGCCCCTGGCCAGTCCCTCCGCAATCTGCTCAGGCTGATCATACCTGGTCATCATGAGAATTTGACTGGAGAGGATATTCGGATCGCGACGAACCTCATCGCAGAAGGCGAGTCCATCCAGTTCCGGCATCATCCAATCAAGAATCGTGAGGTCCGGACGCTCGCGGCGAAGCAATTCCAGCCCTGACTTGCCGTCACTGGCCTGCAGTACCCGATACCCCAGACGCGTCAAGCGCGCGACCATGGCCGTACGCGTCACCGGTTCATCGTCTACGATCAACACGGTATGAGACGCCGCCCAGGAACAACATGTTTTGAGTAGTGGCAATCTACACTCGTGGCTTTCGGTTGCGGATTTCACAGACGAGGTTTTGCCTTTTTGCATTCAGGTCACGAGATGACCGTCGCAGCTATCATCACTGAACATGCGAAACACGTCACATGCCGTCCCCAATGGGCTAGGCCGCCATTTTATATCCCGCCAGAGCTTCCTGTTCATTGTCATACACAGGGATAAGCTTGGGAATATTGGCCAGTGTCATGATTTCCCGCACATAGGTCTGAGGTTTCACCATGCTCACTTGCCCCTGCATCAACTTAAAATTCTGTGACACGAGCGCCAGCAATCCCAGTCCGGAGCTGTCGACGAACCGCACATCGTCCATGTGCAAAATAAGGTGGCGGCAGCCTCGTTGGCGAACGGCTTCCACCGCCGCCTTGAACTGCTCTCGATTGGCATAGGTGAGATCTCCGGTGAGTTCGAGTACAACACCGTTCGGCACAGAACGTTCTTTTGTTTGTATCGACACGACCTCCTCCTTTGCGTCAGCCATTCACAATCCCCAGCATGGCGTCGGCGATATCGTCGAGTGCCAGCACCTTGTCCACGCAACCTAGCTTGATAGCCTCCTTCGGCATACCAAACACCACACAGCTTGCTTCATCTTGCGCGATTGTGGCGGCACCGGCCTTTTTCATGCCCATAAGACCTTTTGCCCCGTCTCCGCCCATACCCGTGAGAATCACCCCCACGCTGTTGGTCCCGGCATACCTGGCCACCGAGTCAAACATGACATCCACCGACGGCCGGTGACGATTGACCGGAGGGTCTTGATTGAGGTGTACGGTATACCGTGCACCGCTACGGACCAGTGTCATGTGATAATTGCCCGGTGCGACTAAGGCGTGACCCGGCAACACGCTGTCTCCATGCTCCGCTTCCTTGACGGAAATCCGACAGAGACTATTCATACGATCCGCCCATGTTCGGGTGAACCGCTCGGGCATATGCTGGGTGATGAGAATCGGCGGTGTATTGGGTGGAAGCGTGACCAGAATATCCTTCACCGCTTCGGTCCCCCCGGTTGAGGAGCCGATGGCGATGATCGTGTCGGTTGTCTTGATCATGGCGCTCTTGGACATTCGGGCAAGGGGTCTCGTCTCATGCTCCCCGCCTGACACCCCGCGCTTCACCTTCGCACTTGCGGCGGCCTTGATCTTGGCGATCAAATCTCGAGCCACCTCCTCCATGCCCTCTCGCATATCGATCTTCGGTTTTGTGATGAAATCCACCGCGCCGAGTTCCAGAGCCCGCAACGTCGTTTCGCAGCCGGCTTCGGTCAGGGAACTGACCATCACAACGGGTAACGGATGCGCCCGCATCAATTTCTCCAAAAACGTCAATCCATCCATCTTTGGCATTTCCACGTCAAGCGTCAACACATCAGGATTCAACGCCTTGATCTTTTCACGGGCGATATAGGGATCGGGCGCCGCCCCGACGACTTCGATATCAGGATCTTGCGACAACAGAGTCGCAAGCACTTGCCGCATCAAGGCCGAATCATCAACCGTCAATACGCGAATCTTGCCCATGGGACCTCCTGCCTCATAGTCATCAGATCACAACTTCACAACGCCTTCAGACTTGAAACGCTTTCGACAATCTGACTTTTAGACTATTAGTCAGAACAGCGTCACATCCTCCTCAGACTGCTGCTTGCGCGCTTGCATGGTGGCTGCGTACTGTTTTTCACGGTCTTCGATCGTCCGGTTTTTGACACGCTCGATTTTCTTGACCAGGACGCGGCCCGAATCGGTAAAATAGTAAATCTTCCTCGGAAATACGTCTCCCAGATCCACTTTGTCGGCAGTCAGACCTTCGGCCTTGAGAAATTGCTGTACCCACTGGGCATTCTTAGCTCCGATATCAATATTGCCCTCGTAAATTTTCCCGGCGCCGAATAACTTCACCTCAAGACGACTCTTAAGTCCTCCACGCTTCAGGATCTCATTGATCAGCGATTCCATGGCATACGACCCGTACCGTGTCGACTCACCCCATGAATCATGGCCGGTTTCCTTTGGTTCCGGCAGCATAAAATGATTCATCCCGCCGACGCGTGCAATCGGATCGCGAATGCAGGCCGAGATACAGGACCCGAGCACGGTATAGACGACCATTGGGGTCCCGCTGACAAAAAAATCACCCGGCAGAATAGACGCGATTTCATGCGGAAACCGACTGTCCCTCATCCGTTTGATGTGGCGAAACTGATCCGTATCGATGGACGGCATCGGCGTCACGTCTCCTTCCGGTAAATCGTCGGGGCCACGGCGGCAAACGGGTGCTGCACCCACTGCAGGCTTTCGGAATGCCCGATGAACAGATACCCGCCCGGCTTCAGATAGCGGTAGAACTTGTTGACCAGCGTTTCCTGCGTCGGCCGGTCGAAATAAATCATGACGTTCCGGCAGAAAATCAGATCGAGCGGCGCCTTGATCGGAAACCGGTCGTCCATCAGATTGAGGCGCCGAAACTGCACCACGGACGCCAAATGCGGCTTGACCTTGAACTTCCCGGCGCTGTCCCCCCGCCCGCGCAGGAAATGGCGCCGCAAGACCTCCGACGGCACATCGCGGAACCGGTCCTCGTCATACACCCCTGCCGCCGCCTTGGCCAGCACCCGCGTCGACAGATCCGACGCCAAAATCTCAAACTCCCACTGCCGGGGATCCTCCACCCCTTCGTAGAGCGTCATGGCGATCGTGTAGGGCTCCTCGCCCGTCGAACAGGCTGACGACCAAATACGAATGCGCTTGTCGGGTCCCACTCCCGGCAACACTTGGTCTCGCAAAAACTCAAAATGCTTGGGCTCCCGGAAGAAGTCCGTCTTGTTCGTGGAAATCAAATCCAGCATCCGCGTGAATTCCTCACGCGTAGAATCCCTCGTAACCGTCTCGTAGTAGTCTGAAAATGTCTCAAGCCCCAGATCCCGCAACCGCTTCGTCAGACGCGAGGCCAGCAGCGTCCGCTTCTGCTCGCTCAGCGCAATCCCGCTTTCGCCGTAAATCAACGCGCGAAATCGCTCAAACTCGTCGAGGGAAATCATATAGCCCATGCCGCCTCTGTGTCCCGCCTGCCGTCCTGCGACCCCGCCTGCCCAATACCATCCTGCTAGGTCTCTATCGGCCGATTACCATCGGATCTTAACCGCCAGGACGGTCGGAGGGTGCCTCAGAAACTCTTATAAGAACCGGTGCCCATCGGCAAAACCCCAACTGGCGGCAGGACTCAACCCACTGCAACTCGCCGATCATGACAGGCTCAAGCCCCTGCCTCAATCAGGCGATAGGCCGTGTCCGATTTACACCGACAGGATGACAAGAATGCGATGACACATCCCACCAGAAACGGCAAAGGAACCCTGTTCATGGTCGAAGATCAGGAAAAGATGGCAATGCTCATCACACTGATCATGCAGCCGGAAGGGCATGACATGAGTCACGCTGCCGACGGCAGGCAAACGCAGAAATACATCGACGCGCTCCCCTCGCCGGTTCTGGTCTGGAGCTTCCCTATGTCATCGGGCTGGCGCTCCTCGCTTACGTCAATAACAAACCGACCTGGTTCGACATCCCGGTGCTGACACTCACGGCAACGATGGCAAGACCGATGTCTGCAAAACCATCATGGTCGGCGCCGCGGAATACATCCTAAAACCTATTAATACTGGAGGATGCTGGCAAGGGATCCGGCGATATCAATCCTCTCATCGGAAGCGCCGAACAGCATCGCATAGCCTGTGAACCGGCTGAGAATCACAGTCTCAACATCCGAGTCCTCCTCGCCGTGGCTACAACCAAGCATGGCAAAATCCACCGGTCATCCACTCTTCTATGCAGTCTGTGAACTGGCATACCGATTGATCGACTCCAACAGTGTTCTTTTCTTAACCGGCTTCGTCAAGTAGGCAGTGCACCCAGCCTCTAGCCCCTTCTGCCGGTCGTCCTGCAAGGCATCGGCGGTCAGCGCCAGGATCGGCGTTGGCGCGCGCTGCTGCGCCTGTTCCCATTCTCGAATCAGCTTGGTCGCAGTTTACCCATCCATCACGGGCATCTGCATGTCCGTCAGCACGAGATCATATAAACCGGCCTTAACCTTCTCCACCGCCAAGGCTCCGTTCTCCACCTCCGCCAACACCAACGGTGCGCCCTTTAAGAACAACTTGACCACGTCACGATTATCCTCCGAGTCATCGACGATCAGGATGCGCCGGGGTTCTGCCCTCAGCGTGATCGTCTGAGACAAGGAGTCGGACACAGCCGCAAGGGTATCACTGACCGGCAAATAAGCTGTAAATGACGCCGTGCTGCCCTGTCCGACAAGGCTTACGATCCAAACCCTCCCGCCCATGAGTTCAACCAGCCGATTGACAAGACTGAGCCCCAGCCCTATCCCGCCGTACTGGCGCGTATTCGATGAATCAAGCTGAGTGAACGCTTCAAACACCGTATCGACTTTATCGGGACAAATGGCGATTCCCCTATCGGCAACTGCAAAATGCACCATGCCCGCCTCGCCATCCTGAGTCGGCGCAACCGTCACGACGATCTTCCCGCTGTGCGTAAACTTCACGGCATTGTCCAATACACTGATCAGCACCTGCTACAAACGGCTGCCTTCCCCAAACACGGCGGGCGGCAGCGACGGATCAATAACCGTTATCACATCGAGTCTCTTCGCATGGGCCTATGCAACCACGGCGTGAACTGCGCGTTCGACAAAGAGGCGTAGATCGAACGGCACACGTTGGAACTCCATCTCTTTGGCATCGGCCTTTGAGAAATCCCAAATACGGTTGATCAATCCCATCAACGCCACAGACGACTGTCCAAGCCGCTCGACATGCGCGCGCAGCTCATCCGGCAAGGACGCTTCGGCAAGCAACTCAGCCCTGCCGATAATCGTATTCATCGGCATGCGCATTTCATAGTTCATCGACACTAAGAATTCGTTTTTGGCGTTTACGCCAGCCAACGCCTGATCGCGGGACGCCGCAAGCACTTCATTTTGACGCGCGATCGCTTACGCCAACTCCGTCTCTGCCTTCTTGCGCGCGCTGATATCCCGAAAGGTCATCACTGCGCCGGTAACATCACCCTGCTAGATCCGCTTCACCGTGGCCATGTATTCGACCGGAATTGCACTGCCGTCCTTTCTCCAAAACACTTCGCTGTCGCACCTAACCGCTTCTACTTAGGGAAGAATGTTGATAATCGGGCACTCCTTCCGCGGGTATGGAACCCCGTCGGGACTCGCATAATGCGTGGCCTCATGCAAATCCAAGTCGAGCATTTCCTCCTCGCCATAGCCCGATGCAATCTGTGCCGCCACGTTGAGGAATTGCACCTTGCCGTCCTGGTCCAAACTCACAATTCCTTCCCCTGCCGTGGACAGAATACTGCTCAATTGCTCCCGGCTCTCTCGGAGCGACTCCATAAACCCCCGGCGTGGAGACAACACCTGGCTGATGTCGCCAATATGCTTGGTCAACAACGCAAACTAATCAATCTGCGGATTGACTTTCAGCAGAAGCAGCAGCACAATATTTTGTTTCTCACGGCGGTCAACCGTCGCGCCCTCACAGCGGCACTTGATCTGCGGTCCATCCGTCATGCTCCAGATCAAGGCCCCCATCATGACCTGCCCGCTACGCGCCCAGGAGGCAAGATAGCCGGCGACCTTCTCGGAAGGATCGGCAACCAGATCGTCCAGCCGTTTGCCGCATTCCGAGCACAAAGCTGAATGTTATGCGCCGGATAGTTGAATCCGCGCGTCCACCTTCTGCCGACACAAGACCTGCCCGTTGATCTTGATCCGTGTTATCAGACACGCTGTGGTGGCTACGGGACCTCAAGGATCGGGCCGGACGCGCTCAAGGCTGTGACCGTTTAGCGATTGAGCACCCGCTGGCACACACGCCCCACTCGCAAGAGCAGGACTTCCTTCTTGAACGGCTTTTTAATATAGTCCGCAGCGCCGAGTTCCAAACATTGCTGCTCCATTTCCTCCCCGCTCTCCGCCGTCAGAAAAATCACGGGCGTTGTAATCCCTTTCTGCTTATTCATCGTCAGCAACATGAATCCACCCAAATTCGGCATATTAATATCCGAAAGGATGAGGTCGAACGAGCGCCTACCAAGATGCAGCAGTCCTTCAATCCCGTCTCCAGCAACCGTGATCTCATAGCCTTTCTCTTCCAAAATCAGTCGCAGCAGATCCTGTGTGTCCTGTTCATCTTCCAGGATCAGGATGGAGACTTTTCCTTGTCCCGGCGATAGCGGCTCCGCAACGCTTGCTGCCGCGGCAACGTGCCCGCTCTGTTGAATATCCGGAACCGGAAGGGCTTGGCTTGCTCGTGGGGCCGGAGGCTCATCTCTCGGCGCGACCCGCACAACTTCCTCCAACGTCGTCACCCCTTCAGCCGCTCTGTCAATGCCCGCCTCCATCAACCCCCTCAAGCCATTATTCCGAGCCGCCTCGCGAATCACATGATCCGGCGCGCGCTGGGCGATTAAGTCGCGAATGTCTCCGGTAACCTCGAGAAGTTCATGAATCGCCATCCGCCCCTTGAATCCCGTGTGCTGACATGCCGCACACCCCCGACCGGATTTCCATACAGCATCCTTAGGCAAGCGTCCTCTCCCGCCGACTTTCTCGATGATGTCCGATGATAATTCGCTATCAGTCATGCAGTTCTGGCAAACACGACGAATGAGCCGTTGGGCCAGAATGCCGATCACCGAGGAAGCCACCTGAAACGGCTCCACGCCAAGATCCAGGAGGCGGGTAATCGTGGCCACGGAATCATTGGTATGCAGAGTGCTCAAGAGCAGGTGACCTGTTTGCGAGGCTTCCAATGCGACGGATGCCGTTTCCCCGTCGCGGATCTCTCCCACTAGAATGATGTTGGGATCTTGCCGTAATATTGACCGCAGACCTGACGCAAACGACGTGCCATGCTGGCTATCAATCTGCACTTGCGTCAACCCTTGCACTTGAAACTCGATCGGATCTTCCACCGTGATGATGTTTTTCTCCGGAGATTTCAGCCAATTCAGGGACGCATAGAGAGTCGAGGTCTTGCCGCTCCCGGTCGGTCCGGTCACCAACATCATCCCTTGCGGACTGCTGAGCAACCGTTGGTATCGAGCGAGAAGGCCTCCCTCCATTCCCAATTGCCCCATGGTAACCCGAACCGTAGAATTATCGAGCAACCGAATCACGATCTTCTCACCAAACTGCGCTGGCAGCGTGGAGACCCTCAGATCGACCCGTCTATCTTCATACTTCATCCGGCTGCGCCCGTCCTGCGGCTTACGATGCTCCGCAATATCCATCCGCGCGAGAATCTTCATCCGCGAAATTACGTTTGCCTGCAAATGCTTGGGAACCTTCATCGTATCCACCAGTGCTCCGTCGATCCGATAGCGAATTTTGAGCGCATTCTCTTGCGGTTCGATATGAATATCGCTGGCGCCCGCCTTCACGGCTTCGGATAAGATTACATTGACGAGCTTCACGATCGGAGGCAGCTTGGCAAGTTTCGACATCTGCTCCGACGTCAGAACCTGATAGTCCTCTTCGGGATCAGTTTCGATCGTGCCTTCAGGCTCCAATTCGGCCAGTAAGTTGTAATCTTGCTCCGTTAGGAGACCGGGATTAGCACAACCCTGTGCGCCGGCTTTTGGCAAGACTTTAGAGGACAGCCCCATGATCTGAGACGGTTCGGCAATCAACAAACGAGGCGGCTGGGCAAGAACACGGCAGCGCACGAGCGCATCCTGCAACTCCCAGTCAAATGGATTGCTCAACACCACAGCCGTTTCTCCCGAAAGGTCACGGACCGTCGCAACCTGATACTGTTTGCAGAACGACGCCGGCAGAATCCCGGAAAGAATTGTTTCCAAGCCAATCTGCGGCATATATGAAAGGCTGAGAAACTCAGCGATGTATTGGGCTAACCGCTGATCGGGAATGCCAAGTGGAGCAGCGCAAGAATAAAGCTTGGCAGGAATGATTTTCGCCAGCGTCGTCCGCTGTACTGGAGACAGGGCGCACTGGGTGGCCAGGAATTCCTTAAACCGGTTAAAGTCGTCCGGCTTGATGATGACGGGCTTTGATAGTGCGGCGCCAGCGCTCATGGTCCCATACCCCTCTCGTGTCAACCGACTTGTGGGTCACTGCCATCGCGGGATATGGCGGGAATCACTCATAGACGACCTCAACACGAGCCAGATAATCCTCAAGCCGAGGCATCTCCCTCATAATGATAGCCGCGTCCGCCGCTTTTGCAGCCTGTTCAATGACAGCAGCCATCTCTGAAACCCGATCCAATCCGTAGCTCCCTCCCGCGCCCTTCATCCCGTGCGATATTTTCCGGACCGTTTCAAAATCCAGTTCCACCATGGCCGCCTGCATGGCGGTGACTTCCTTCTTCCGATTTGCCAGAAATTTCGGCATCAGCGGCTCAAAAGAAGAATCCACATGTACAAGTTCCTTCTGCAAATGGGTCTCTGAATTAGGCGGAGCCATCTCGTATCTCCTTTCGCCAGAACCAGTAGGCTGCCGGTCCCATGCTGTTCGCACTCATGAGGACGTCCTCTCTACATACTCCGATCCCAGAAGTCTCGCGCGTGCATTTTCAATCCGGCGAAACTGATCCGTATCGATGGACGGCATCGGCGTCACGTCTCCTTCCGGTAAATCGTCGGGGCCACGGCGGCAAACGGGTGCTGCACCCACTGCAGGCTTTCGGAATGCCCGATGAACAGATAC